>NZ_CP059211.1:0-300000 GCF_014252115.1 Blattabacterium cuenoti | reverse complement strand
AAAAAATAAAGGTCATGATGTTATAAATTTGAGTTTGGGAGAACCCGATTTTTATCCTCCTAATTTTGTTTTATCCGCTGCAAAAAAAGCTATAGATGAAGGTTATCATTATTATACCCCTGTATCCGGATATTTAGAACTTAAAAAAGTAATATGCGAAAAATTTCACCGGGATAATCATTTGAAATACAACCCTTATCAAATTGTGGTTTCTACCGGAGCAAAACAAGCTATAATGAATGTTCTTTTATCTTTGTTAAATAGAGATGATGAAGTTATTATTCCCGCTCCTTATTGGGTTAGCTATTTACAAATGGTAAAAATTTGTGAATCTAATCCAGTTATAATTCCAACGGTTATGAAAAACAATTTTAAGATTAATCCAGAACAATTAGAAAAAGCCATTACATCTAAAACAAAATTATTTATTTTCAGTACTCCCTGTAATCCTACTGGAAGTGTTTATTCTTATGATGAACTAAAAAATTTAGCAGAAGTTTTTAAAAAATATCCAGAAATCATGATTCTTTCTGATGAAATTTATGAACATATTTGTTATTCAGAAAAACATACTAGTATTGCTATATTTCCTAACATTTATCATCAAGTTATCACAGTTAATGGATTATCTAAGGCTTTTTCAATGACGGGTTGGAGAATTGGATATATTGGAGCTCCAAAATGGATTGCTGAATCTTGTGACAAGATACAGGGACAGATGACATCTTGTGCTAATTCTATTGCACAAATAGCTGCTATTACTGCATTATCATCCCATCCCAGTAAAATTGAATATATGATCAAAGAGTTTAAAAAAAGAAGAAATCTAGTTTTAGATATGATCAAAGAAATTGATGGATTTCAATTTTATCAACCAAATGGGGCTTTTTATATTTTTCCAAAAGTTTCAAATTTTTTCGGACAAAAATTACATGGAAAAATGATTAAAAATTCAGACGAATTTTCTGAATTTTTACTTGAACAAAGCAAAGTTGCTACTGTTAGTGGCAGTGCTTTTGGTAATAATGAATGTTTACGTATTTCTTACGCTTCATCTGAAGAAAAAATCATAGAAGCTTTTACAAGAATAAAAAAGATATTGAATTAGAAATATTTGGGTGAACGACCGGATTCGAACCGGCGACCCTCAGAACCACAATCTGATGCTCTAAACCAACTGAGCTACGTCCACCAAAATTATAAAGATAATTAATTCTATAAACAAAAACTTTCTATAATTTTTTTACAATAAAAAAATAAATCATTATAAATCCATTTTATAATAGATGTTTTTTCTTGAATAGGGTACAAAAGATGAACATTAGCTCCTGCATCTAGTGTAAAATAGATATTTTTATTATTCTGTCTTCTGAAATCCCATACCGTATAAATCACGTTCAGAGTATTTGGTTTCATCCATAAAAAATAGGGTCTAGAAGTCATGATCATAGCGTGAAGAGTCAAAGCTTCATGTTCTATTAATTCTCCAAATTCTTGAAATTCTCCTATTTTTAATATAGATATAAGTCTATCCATATTTTGATTAGCGCATTTAAATCTCTCTTTAGCATAAGGGTTATTATTCATTAACTGATGTCCTTTTGAACTCAATATTTTTTTAGGTACATCATCTATAATTAAAATAGTATCTTCTATTTTTTTAAAAATGGAATGTATTTCATATGGATATGGGATAGCATAAAGATTATTACTTCCTTTTATGGATTTATGATGTCCCCAAACAACAAGTCCAGGATAAATAGATCTGCAAGCACTTCCAGAACCTAATCTGGCTAAAAAAGAAGCTTTTTTAAAAAAAAAATCTTCTTTTAAAGAGCATACTAGTTTTTTTTCTATTTTCATAATGCATAATGCTAAAGCACTCATGGAAGAAGCAGAAGAAGCTATCCCACTACTATGGGGAAAAGTATTATAGGTTTCTATAATAAAATTAAACTTTCGTAAGTAGGAACAATAAAATGAAATTCTATGAAAAAATTCTAAAATTTTTGGAGTAAAACTAGTTTTTTCTTTTCCTGAAAAAAATACTCTTATAGATAAATTATTTTTTTTTCTCTCTTTATAAATTAAACGTGTAACCGTGTACACCTCTCCTAAAGAATAACTAATAGATGAATTCAACGGTATTTGAATTTTATTATTATGTTTTCCCCAGTATTTAATTAAAGCAATATTGGAATGACTTTTTACCGTAACTACTCCATTTGGTTCTATAGAATATTTTTTTTTTCTATAAAAAAAACAATTTTCTTTCAAAATTCAATTAAAAATCATTTAACACTTTTTTTAATATAATCTAACATTTTTTTGTCATCTAATTCTCCTTCAGAACGAGCTATTACACAACTAGCTAATCCATTTCCTATAACATTTACGGTAGTCCTAGCCATATCCATTAATTCATCTATTCCTATAATTGCCAATATAGGCCAAGTTGGGAGTCCAAAAGAAGACACAGTAGCTAACAAAATGACTAAAGATGCTCTAGGTACTCCAGCAACTCCTTTACTCGTTAAAATTAACGTAAGGCCTATAAATATTTGTTGACTAAAACTCAAAGGAATACCAGATGCTTGTGCAACGAAAACAGTTGCCAAAGATAAATAAAGAGTAGTTCCATCTAAGTTAAAACTATAACCTGTGGGAATCACAAAAGCTATAATTTTTCTTGGAACACCTAATTTTTCTAAATTTTCCATAAGTAAAGGCAAAGCGGATTCTGAACTTGTAGTCGCAAACGCAAGTGATACAGGTTCAGTTAATGCTTTGATAAAACCTTTTAAAGGAACTTTAATCCACAAAAGAATAGGAAGTAAAACAACTATCAAAAAAATCAGTAAAGCAATATAAAGAGTTAATAACAGTTGAAATAAATTATACAAAATATCCAGTCCCATATGTCCTACTGTATAAGCAATAGCGGATCCTACTCCTATAGGAGCAAAATACATAATAATTTTGGTAAACTTAAACATGATTTCTGAAAGACTCTCTGCAAACAATAATATAGGACTTCGTTTTTTATCTTCTAAAAAAACCATAGATACACCAAATATAACGGAAAAAACCACTATAGGCAATACATCTCCATGATAAATAGATTTTATAAAATTTTCCGGAAATACATGAAGAATTGTATCTTGCCATGATCTCCTTTCTACTTTTGGTAATGTTTGTTCCGTGATTCCTGAAGGCATAACAATACCAACTCCAGCTTGTGATACATTAATAGCAATAAGACCAATAAATAAAGCCAAAGTTGTTACCACTTCAAAATATAGTAGGGATTTCCATCCCATACTTCCTAATTGTTTAATATTAGAATGACCTGCTATTCCAACCACTAAAGTTGAAAATAATATTGGAGCAATAATAGTTTTGATCAATCTCAAAAATATTCTAGATAAAAATCTTAATTCCACAGCAATTTTGGGAAGATCCAAACCTATTTCTATTCCTATGATAATGGATAATAATATCCAAGTAGTTAAATCTTTTTTCATGAAAGAATACAATATGAAAAGAGATATAACAAAACATCTTAATATACAAAGAGTAGATTTATCCAATCCTAACAAGGATTTTGATAAATGAATAAAGATATATGCTAAAACACTTAGAAAAGCTATTAATAAAACTTTTTCTTTTTTTATTTTCATTCCAATACTCATTTTGTTCTCAGTCTAACCACCAAAAAAAAACTATACGAATAATAAAGGGAACAGACCCGTAGGGACTCGAACCCCAACTAACAGAACCAAAATCTGCTGTGCTACCGTTACACAACGGGTCTATGAAAAATGTAAATATATACTATTTTTTTTCAAAAACATGATAATTATATCTAAATTGAGGACTACTTTTTTTCTATAAAAAATATTAAAAGGTTCATTTATAATATAAATTTGTCAAATTATGTCCGTAAAAATTCGTTTAAAAAGAATTGGAAAAAAACATAAACCTATTTATCATATAGTTGTAGCTGATTCTCGTGCACCAAGAGATGGAAAATTTATTGAGAAACTAGGAACTTATAATCCTCATACAGATCCTCCTTCAACTGTACTCAAGATAAAAAATGCTGTTTCATGGTTAATGAAAGGAGCGCAACCTACCAATACGGTAAAATCTATTTTTTCTAAAACTGGTGTGTTATTGAATAAACATTTATTGGAAGGGGTAAGAAAAGGCATATTCACCAATGAAGAATCCCAAAAAAAGTTTCACATGTGGTATAAAAAATATAAAATTTAATCCAATAAGTAACATGTAAATTCTTTTGAAATATTTAATTTTATAGAATAAGAACAATTCACAGAAAAATTTCCTATTCGTTCTCTTCTTAAAGAAAGTATATAAGCACCACTTTGAAGTGCTTTACCAAAATCTTGGGCTATAGATCGAATATAAGTTCCTCTTCCACATTCTATAAAAAATTGAATATAGGGAATTCCTACTTTTAGGATATAGAATTTATAAATTTTTATACGTCTAGACTTGGAAACGATTCTGATACCCTTTCTAGCATATTCATAGAATCTTTTTCCTTTTTTTTTTAAGGCAGAAAAATTTGGAGGAAATTGATCTATTTCTCCCAAAAATTTTTTAGATATCTTTTTAATCAATTGGGGAGTAATATGTAAAACGGAAGAAAAATTTTTCTCTTCCGTTTCTGAATCAAAAGATAAAGTTTCACATCCTAATTTTATAATACCTGTATAAACTTTTTTATAATTTTGAATCTCATTTACTTTTTTAGTATATTTTCCTGTAAGAATAACTAATAAACCTGTAGCAAAAGGATCTAAAGTTCCTGCATGTCCTATTTTTAAATTTTTAATAGTGGTTTTATTGAGGATATAAGTTTTTATTTTTTTTACAATGTCAAAAGATGTCCACCCCCATGGTTTATCTACTAACAGTATTTTTCCATTGTTAAATTCTGATAAATTTTGTGAATCAATATTTTCCAATTGGTTTTATCAAATAATGTGCAATAATAAAAAAAGTTCCTAAAATAATTCTATAGTATCCAAATAATTTAAAATTCTTTAAATATTTTGTCAACCATTTGATGGTTATCATTCCAGTAATAAAAGATACTATATTTCCTAATAATAATAATTCTATTTCTTTAAACGTAAAAGGATTTAATTGAAAATAATAATCATGTAATTTTTTACATGTAGCAAACCCAATAACAGGAACAGATAAAAAAAAAGAAAACTCTATTGCTTTTATTCTATTCACATTTTGTAGCATACAAGCAATAATGGTAGTTGCACTTCTAGACACTCCTGGAATTAAAGCCATACATTGAAATAATCCAATAACAAAAGCTTTTAAATAAGTAATATTATTTTTTCTGTTATAAAAGTTTTTTTCATAAAACATTTCTGTTTTTAAAATTACTAATCCTCCTATTAAAAGAGATAAAGATACTATAAATGGTTTATCTAAAAAAAAATTGATGATTTTGTTTAAGAAAAAACCAAAAATCCCTACAGGAAAACTAGCTATAAAAATTTTCAGATAAAAATTCAATTTTTGAAAAAAAAGTTTCTTTCTATACAAAAAAATTACAGATAAAATGGCTCCAAACTGAACAGAAATAATAAATAAATTTGTTATTTTATTTTCTAATATTCCCATTATAGAAGCCGCAATAATCATGTGTCCTGTAGAAGAAATAGGAAAAAATTCTGTTATTCCTTCAATAATCCCTAATAGGATTGATTGAATATAATTCATATTTTACTTATAATCAATTAAATATCAATTTTCGCATGTATTGCATTTTTTTCTATAAAATTTCTTCGTGGAGGAACTTCATCTCCCATAAGAACGGAAAATATTTTGTCTGCTTCAGAATAATTGTCTATATTCACTTTACGTAAAGTTCTTTTTTTTGGATTCATAGTTGTTTCCCAAAGTTGATCTGCATTCATTTCTCCTAATCCTTTATATCGTTGTATATTGATAGATTTTCTTCCTCCTAATTGATGAATAATCCTTTCTCTTTCTTGATCATTCCAAGCATATTGATAATGATTTCCTTTTCGAATTAAATAAAGTGGAGGTGTAGCAATGTAAATGTGCCCTTTTTCTATTAAAGGTTTCATATAACGAAAGAATAATGTTAAAATTAAAGTAGAGATATGACTTCCATCTATATCTGCATCTGTCATAATAATAATTTTATTATATCTAAGTTTTTTTATATTTAAAGTTTTTTGATCTTCTTCTGTTCCAATAGAAACTCCTAAAGAAGTAAATATATTTTTTATTTCCTCATTTTCAAATATTTTATACTGCATAGCTTTTTCAACATTTAATATTTTTCCTCGTAAAGGTAAAATAGCTTGAAAACTTCTATCTCTTCCTTGTTTAGCTGTACCTCCGGCAGAATCTCCTTCTACCAAATAAATCTCACAATTTTCTGGATTATTAAAAGAACAATCTGCTAACTTTCCAGGTAAAATACTACTTATAGGAGTTTTTTTTTGTATCAACTCACGTGCTTTCTTTGCTGCTTGACGTGCTTTAGCTGATAATATTATTTTGTCAATAATTTTTTTTCTATCACTAGGATTTTCTTCTAAAAAATTATATAATGATTCTCCTACAATTTTATCTACAATTCCCCCTACTTCGTGATTACTTAATTTTGTTTTAGTTTGTCCTTCAAATTGAGGTTCCATTACTCGAACAGATATAATAACCGTAATTCCTTCTCTAAAATCATCTCCTGTTAATTCTATCTTATTGGATAAAACACTATATCCATCTATATATTTTTTCAACGTTCTTGTTAATGCTCTTCGAAATCCGGAAATATGAGTTCCTCCTTCATAAGTATTTATGTTATTAACATAAGAATAAATTTTTTCTTTAAAAGAAGTATTATATTGCATTGCCACTTCTACAATAGTATTGTCTTTTTCTCCTTCAATAAAAAGAATCTTTTTAGTTAAAGGATGATGATTTTTATCTAAAATTGGTAGATATTCTTTCAATCCATTTTTAGAAAAAAAATGTTCTTTTATATTTTTTCTCTCATCTATTAAAAATAAGTACAGGCCTTTATTTAAAAAAGATAATTCTTTTAATCGATTAGATAAAATTTCATAATTATATATAATAGAATTGAAAATAGAATGATCAGCAAGATAATAAATTTTTGTTCCTTGCATATTAGTTTTTCCTAAATATTTTACAGAATAAAGAGCTTTTCCTTTAAAATATTCTTGTTGATAAATTTTCCCATTCCGATAAATTGTAACTACAAGTTTTTCAGACAGAGCATTAACACAAGAGACTCCTACACCATGTAACCCCCCAGAAACTTTATAAGAATTTTTATCAAATTTACCACCTGCACCAATTTTAGTCATCACAACTTCTAAAGCAGATTTTCCTTCTTTTTTATGAATGTCTATTGGAATGCCACGTCCATTGTCAAGTACAGTGATAAATCCATTTTTATGGATTGTTACCCATATTTTATTGCAAAAACCTGCTAAAGATTCATCTACAGAATTATCTATTACTTCGTAAACTAAATGATGTAAACCTCTAGTTCCTATATCTCCAATATACATAGAGGGTCTGAGTCGAATATGTTCTATTCCTTCAAGAGATTGAATACTATCTGCTGTATATGTATTATAATTTTTTGTTGTATTTGTTTTATCTTTTTTATCCATGTAACTTAATTATTATTTTACATAATTTTATCTTATTATCTTATCTTAAACGTTTAGAATTAATCAAAGATAGAAAAAATATTATTCCGTGAAAATTTGGGAAAAAAAAACAAATTTTAGTTTCAATAAAGAAATAGAACATTTTACTTCAAGTAAAGATTCAAAAATAGATTTACTTTTAGCCCCACATGATGTTATAGGGACAATAGCTCATGTGATTATGTTAAAAACCATAGGATTATTAAATAAAAAAGATTTAAAAATTTTAATTCAGGAATTACGTAACATTTATATTCATGAAATTTTAAATAATAATTTTAAGATAGATGAAGGAATAGAAGATATTCATTCTCAGATAGAATTTTTGTTAACTCACCGTTTAGGAGAAGTAGGTAAAAAAATACATAGTGGTAGATCCAGAAATGATCAAGTTTTAGTGGATTTAAAACTTTTTGTTCGTACAGAAATAAAAGACATCGTATATATGAGTTACTCTTTCTTTGATTTATTATTAAAATTAAGCGAACAATATAAAAATATATTAATGCCTGGCTATACTCATTATCAAATAGCAATGCCTTCTTCTTTTGGTCTTTGGTTTTCTGCGTATGCAGAAAGTTTAATAGATGACTTGTTATTTATACGTACAGCATATCGTATTGTCAATAAAAACCCTTTAGGTTCTGCTGCAGGTTATGGTTCTTCTTTACCTTTAAATCGGAAAATGACAACCGATTTATTAGGTTTTGAATGCTTGAATTATAATGTAATATATGCTCAAATGGGACGTGGAAAAATGGAAAGAATCGTTACAGAGTCTATCTCTTCTTTAGCAAGAACTCTAAGTAAAATGGCACAAGATATTTGTTTATATTCAAGTCAAAATTTTAATTTTATTAGTTTTCCTGATCATCTTACTACCGGATCCAGTATCATGCCTCATAAAAAGAATCCAGATGTTTTTGAAGTCATACGATCTAAATGTAATAGAATAACATCGTTACCTAATGAAATTTCTTTAATTTCTTCTAATTTATGTTCCGGATATCATAGAGATTTTCAAATCATTAAGGAAAGATTTATTCCAATTTTTGAAGAAATGAAAAAATGTTTTTCTATGTTTCAATACATGTTAAATCATATCATAGTAAAAAAAGATATTATTAAGGATGATAAATACAAATATTTGTTTAGTGTAGAAGTTGTGAACAAATTGGTTATTGAAAAAGGATATTCCTTTAGAGAAGCCTATCAAAAAGTAGGGTTAGATATCCAAAATGGATGTTTTAAACCTTTTACAAAAGCTTGTTATTCTCACGAAGGAAGTATAGGTAATTTATGTATTACACAAATTAAAAATTCAATGCAAGATGTTATAAAAGAATTTGACTTTGATTTTTATAAAATTAATGAAGTTATCAAACGATTAATTTACAGTAAAATTCATTTTGACGAAACCTCTAAGTATCCAATTTTTTTTGGGGTATAGATTTTTCATTTAACCAATCTTTTATTTTTTTGTGATGTCCAGATAAAAGTATGTTTGGAACAGCCCATCCTTTATAAATCATTGGACGTGTATAAATGGGAGGAGCTATAAAGGATTCTTTTTGAAAAGAATCTGTAAGAATGGAATCTTTATTTTGTATTACTCCAGGTAACAATCTAACTATAGATTCTATGACAACAGCTGCAGCTAATTCTCCTCCAGATAAAATATAATTTCCAATAGATATTTCTTTTGAAATTAGATGATCTCTAATTCTTTGATCAATTCCTTTATAACGACCACAAAGAATGATAATATTTTTTTTATTAATTAAATTTTGAGCATTTTTTTGTGAAAATAGCTCTCCATCAGGAGTCATAAAAATTTTTTCATCATAATCTCTTTCTGATAAAAGCTTATAAAAACACTGATATACAGGTTCTATTCTAATCACCATTCCTGATCCCCCTCCATAAGGATAATCATCCACATTTTTTCGTTTTCCTAAACCATATTTACGTAAATCATGAATATGAATCTCAATTAAACCTTTATAAATTGCCCTTTTCATAATAGAATTGGAAAAAATACTATGAAAAATTTCAGGTATTATACTAACAATATCTATACGCAATGTATTATATTTTTTTATTAATATACACTTTGACTAATATTCTAAGAATGAAACTTATGAAAAAATTTTACCTTTGTATGTGAATAATTTATTAAAAATGAATTATATCGTATCTATAATAGGACGTCCTAATGTAGGAAAATCAACTTTATTTAATCGTCTTGTAGGAAGAAGGAAAGCTATCGTTCATGTGAAAAGTGGAGTGACAAGAGATCGTATTTATGGAAATTCAGAATGGAATGGAATTAGATTTTCTATAATAGATACTGGTGGTTTTTCTACTTCGAAAATAGATTTTCTCGAAAAAGAAATAAAAAACCAAATTTTCATAGCTATCAAAGAATCTGATGTTATTTTATTTTTAGTAGATATCAAATTAGGAATATTAAATGCGGATATAGAAATTGCTAAAATATTAAGAAAATGTAAAAAAAAAATTTTATTGGTTATCAACAAAGTTGATAACGGAAAACTTATCTATTCTGACACAGATTTTTTCCGTTTAGGATTTAAAGAATATTACTATATATCAGCTATAAATGGAAGTGGAACAGGTGAATTGCTAGATAAATTAATAGAAATATTCAAAAAAGAATTTTTAAAAAAAAAAGACAAAACATTGGAAAACGAATTTCTTCCTCGTTTTTCAATAATAGGACGTCCTAATGTAGGAAAATCAACTCTGATTAATTCTTTTCTAAATAAAAACCATCATATTGTGACAAACATTTCGGGAACAACCAGAGATAGTTTAGATGTATTATACAAAAAATGTGAATATGAATGTATTTTAATAGATACACCTGGAGTCAGAAAAAAATCAAAAATCAGAGATAACATTGAATTTTATTCCATTATGAGAACGTTTAACACAATAGAACATGCGGATGTTTGTCTTTTAATGATAGATGCATGTTGTGGATGGGAAAAACAAGATATGAATATTTTTAAATTAGTGGAAAAAAATCATAAAGGAATTATAATTATTATTAACAAATGGGATTTATTTCATGAAAAAAATCAGAATACACAAAAAGATTACGAATTTTTTATAAGAAAAAAAATTGCTCCATTTAATTATATTCCCATTCTTTTTATTTCCGCTAAAAATAAAGATGGAATAGAGAATATTATTCCTATGGCTTATCAGATTCTAAAATCTCGTAAAAGCAGATTAAAAACGAATATTTTAAATAAAATTATGTTACCAATTTTGAAAAAAAATCCACCTACTCCTAATAAAAAAAACAAATTCAAATTAATAACAATTAAATATTGTACTCAATTGCCTTCATATACACCTAAATTTATTTTTTTTTCTAATTTTCCTCAATACATAAAAGAATCTTATAAAAGATTTGTTGAAAATAAAATTCGTTCTTACTTTGATTTTGTAGGAGTACCCATACAAATTTTTTTTAGAAAAAAATAATTTTTATTATCTATTTATTGATTGATAATATCGTGATAACATACTTAAACGGAAAGTTAGTAGAAAAAAATCAATCTTATTTAATCATAGATTGTCATGGAGTCGGATATCATATTTATATATCATCATATACTTATTCTTTTTTAACAGAAAAAGAAGGAAAAGATGTTTGCATACATACTTATCTATTTATAAAAGAAAATCAACATGTTTTATATGGTTTTTTTGATAAAAAAGAAAGAAAAATCTTTTCTTATTTGATATCCGTGAATGGAATAGGTCCAAATTCTGCTATTATGTTATTATCTTATCTTACTCCATCTGAAATAAAACAATCTATATGCGAAGAAGATGTCAAAATGTTTAATAAAGTTAAAGGAATTGGTAAAAAAACCGCTCAAAGAATTATTATTGAACTAAAAGATAAAATTGTTAAAGAAATTTTTCCTAAAAAAGAAAAATTATTGGAAAATACACCTTTTTTGATAAAAAAAGAAGCTTTAAGTGCTTTGAGTGTACTTGGATTTTCTCCTAAAGAATCTAAAAAAGTTTTGGATGATATTTTACACGAAAATCCAAAATATTCTGTAGAGAATCTCATTAAAGAATACTTAAAAAAAATTGTAAAATCATAAAAAAATTATTCACTATTTATAAAAAACCTTTTCTTTTTCTTTTTTTTTGTGAATTCAATAATACTTATTATTATGAAAGTTTTTTATCCTTCAATTATAGTGGTTCTTTTTTTACTATCTATATTTGATCTTATTGTTGGTTTAATTAATGATGCTGTTAATTTCCTCAATTCTGCTATTGGATCTCAAGTTTCTTCTCGTAGAACTATTATGATTTTTGCTAGTTTAGGAATTTTATTAGGAGCTCTTTTATCTAGTGGAATGATGGAAGTTGCAAGAAAAGGAGTTTTTGATCCCTCTTATTTTTATTTTTCAGATATCATTTTTATTTTCTTAGCGGTTATGATATCCGATATTATTTTACTGGATATTTTTAACACTTTAGGTTTACCTACTTCCACTACAGTGTCTATGGTTTTTTGTTTATTAGGGGCGTCTTTCAGTATCGCCATGATAAAAATAACTTCACCATTTAATAATGAACCTTTTCATCATTTAGCTCTGTATATTAAAATGGAAAAAACATTTACTATTAGTCTAGGTATTTTTTTATCTATTGTCATTTCTTTTACTTCCGGTGCTTTTATTCATTATTTCATACGTTCCTTATTTAGTTTTGAATATGAAAGTAGATTGAAATATGTAGGAGTGATATGGAGCGCAATCTCATTAAGCAGTATGACTTATTTTCTTATTGTAAGAGGACTATATAGTACTTTACAAGGTTTTACTAATGAAAATTTGACAGGATTTTCCTTACTTGTTCAACATTTTATAAAATGGATTCACCACAATTTTTTTATTTTTTTATTTATATTATTTTTTACGTGGATTATTATAGCAAAAATAGTTGTTTTTTTTAAATTTAATATATTAAAATTTGTTGTATTATATGGGACTTTCTCTTTGGCTATGGCTTTTGCGGGTAATGATTTAGTCAATTTTATAGGAATTCCTATAGCTAGTATACAATCTTATCATATATGGAAAGAATCAGGTAGTCCTCCTGCTGAAAAATTCAATATGAAAAGTTTATCTGGAAATGTACAGGTTCCATCTTCTTTTTTAATTTTTTCAGGAATGATTATGATATTTACCCTTTGGGTTTCGAAAAAAACAAAAAATATCACGAGTACAGAAATTAATTTAAGTAGACAAAATGAAGGAACGGAAAAATTTTTATCTAATTCCCTTTCTAGAGGAATTGTTCGGATTTTTTTATATTTAGGAAATCATTTTTTTAAATTCTTTCCTAAAAGACTTTTAGTCAAAATAGAAAAAAATTTTAAGCAGAAAAAAATACAAAAAGAAAAAAACATTGCTTTTGATCTAGTTAGAGCTTCTGCTAATTTAACTATATCCAGTATATTAATCTCTATAGCCACAGTTCAAAAATTGCCATTATCTACTACTTTTGTTACTTTTATGGTATCCATGGGGACCTCTCTTTCAGATAGAGCATGGGATAGAGAAAGTGCTGTTTATAGAGTTTCAGGAGTATTAAAAGTTATAAGAGGATGGTTTTTAACAGGGTTAATTGCCTTTATTATGGCAGGAATTACGTCTTCTTTTTTATTCTTTTTTAAAGAATGGGCTCTATTTTTTCTTATTTTTTTGATTTTATTTGTTTTTTACAGAAGTTATAAAAACTATAATAATCAATACGAAGAAATAGAGGATAAATTGTTTTTTGGTATCGTAAATCTAACTTTAGAAACCACTATAAACAAAAGTTTTGATATTTTAAAACCGATACTTGAATATGTTGAAAATATTTACAGAAATAGCATGGAAGGGATTACTAAAGAAAAATTAAAAACTCTTCAAAAGAGTAGAAATAATTTTTTTAAATTAAAAAAAAATTTTACGAAAATACATAATTCTTTGATAGAAGTGATAAAAAAAACGAAGAATCATGAAGAAACTGCTGGAATTCTTTATCTAAAGATATACAACAAAATTAAAGAAATCATTGATTCTTCAGATATTATTACGAAACATACATTGTTTCATGTAATCAATAGCCATAAACCTTTAAAATATAAACAAAAAGAGAATTTATTAACACTTGAGCTACTTATGCTTGAACATTTCAATATCATAAAAAAAATCACAAAAGATAAAAATTGTGAAATAATACAATTTCCTTGCACCATACAAAATCAAATTATCAAAAAAATTGATGAACAAATGAATCAACAGGTTATAGGAATTATCCATAATAAATATGGAATAAAAAATACATTTTTGATGTTGGATATTCTTGTCCAATCAAGAAAAATGACAGAAAATATCGAAGATATTATAAAATTATATCATAATGCATTATCCCATAATTCATCATTTCATACAAAAAAAATGCATCCTTTCTAGCTTAAAATGGAAACATTTCTAGCTTAAAATGGAAACATTAGATTACATCCTCTAATATCTGAAAAATTCATTCTTCCTAAGACTTCGAATTCATTGTCATTTATTTTTCTACCTAAATCTTCGGTAGAAATAAAAGGACAAGATAGATAATTTGATAAATCAATAATATTAATTCCTCCTATTTTATTATTATTTACATGGATGAAAGGATCTTCAGGGTCTCTTATATATATTTTCATCCAAGGGGGACATTGAAATATACCGTTTTTTTTTGCATATGCTTGAGAAAGCAATTCTGTCATTCCATATTCAGAATGAATTTCATTTACACAAAAAAATTTTTTTAAAATACCGTGTAATTCTTCTCTAATTATTTCTTTTCTTTTCCCCTTCATTCCTCCTGTTTCCATAATTATAATTTTTTTTGGACATTTATTTTGTTTTAGATGATTATTTTTTTCTATAAAATCTAGTAAAAAAAAGCTAAGTCCAAAAATGATAATATTTTTATTATTTTGATTATGAAGAAAATGTACTTCTTTATATTTATCAGAAGTATAAGGTACAAAATGACTTCCATTTTTATAGGTTTTTTGTATAAAATATTTAACCATATAAATTAAAGAAGAATTTTCCTTTTCTTTTTCTTTAGGAAAGAATCCTAAAAACTTAAATTTTTCTATTGAACCATAAAAAAATTCAAAACTATTTCTAATACTATCAATATAAATATTCAAATTTTTTATATAATGTTTACTTTTTATTCCGGTAGTACCACTGCTGGTAAAAACAATATCGTAAGAATCCGTTATATCAGTACTAAAAATACGATTCGTTTTAAAAAAAGAGATAGGTAAAAAAGGAATATCAGAGATATTTTTTATTTCAAATGGATCTACCTCTAAGGATTGAAGATAATTTTTATATATTTTGTTATTTTTAATTTGGTAATGGAATATATCCCATGTCAAATTATCAAAATCTATTTTTGATGAGACAGAAAAAATTTTTTTTTTAAAATTCATAAAATTCAAAATATAATTCTTTTAATTTATCAAAAAAAGATTCTTTTTGAGATAAAAAAAATTGAAATTCTTTTTCAAAGGAATTTTTAAAAAAATTATAAGGTAATAGATTCATTTTTTTATTTGCTTCTTTTAGAAAAAGGATACATATTGAAAGAAAAAAAAAATATTTAATCATGCCTAATATTATACCCATCAACTTGTCTATAGGTTTCATCCATGTAATGATCATTATGAATTCTATGATTTTTTTAGTTATAAAAGCAATAAGAATCATAGAAAGAAACGTAATTATGATAGAGTAAGTTATTAAAATGTGTGGTTTATTGCTTACTAGATTGTATCTCTTTAGTGTTTCTATGACTAAATCAAAAACATAAAAACCTTTGAAGATCAATAATGAAAGTATCATAAATATGAATAATTGAGAGATTAATCCTTTTTTATATCCATGATATCCGCCATATAAAACTAAAATTATAATAATTATATCTAACATGTTTTTATTATTAAATATTTAAATAAAAATAAAATGGATAAAGAACTTACGCGAAAATTTCATATCAATTGGAATAAAGTAATGTCATATATACAAAATAATTTTTGTATAGAAGGAAAAATTGATTTGATTGGAATCATTTATCTAATAGGAATTCAAGAATTAGGAAAAGGAAATAATCGATTCTTTAATAAAGAAAACAAAATTAATATTCTACATATTGCAATATGTAGAATATTAGAACCTTTTGGTTATTACTTATTTATTGGAAGAGATCAGGAAGGTTGGCCTCATTATATATTGAAAAATAAGATCCCTTTTAATCAAAAAGATCAATTATTTTTAATTAAAAAAGCTATAATTCGTTATATGAATGAAGAAAATATTCTGAAATAAGTAACATGAATAACAAAATAGACCAAACTAAAGAAGAAATAAAATATTTTCATATTAAAACATATAATGATTTAGAATTATTTAGAATTAAATTTTTAGGAAAAAAAAAGGGAATTATTACAAATTTATTTAAAGAATTAAAAAAAATTTCCATTTATAAAAGAAAAATATATGGAAAAACTATTAATGAGTTAAAAAAAGAGGTTAAAAATAAAATAAAAATTTTTCATGAAAAAAATGATATTCAAAATGATAAAATTCTTAATTTTGACCCTACTATCCCCGGAAAATCGATAGAAATAGGATCCAGACATCCTTTATCTATTATAAAAAATAAGATAATAGATCTTTTTGGAAAAATTGGATTTCTCCATGTAGATGGACCTGAAATTGAGGATGATTGGCATAATTTTACAGCCTTAAACATTCCTATTTCACATCCAGCTAGAGATATGCAAGACACATTTTTTTTATGTAAAAATTCAGATATTTTATTACGTACACATACTTCTTCTGTTCAAATACGGTATATGAAAAAACATAGTCCACCTTTTCGTGTATTATCCGTTGGAAAAGTATATAGAAATGAAACCATTTCATCACGTTCTAATTTTATGTTTCATCAAGCAGAAGGTTTTTATATAGATAAAAAAGTTTCTTTCTATGATTTAAAACAAACAATTCATTATCTTATCACTTCTCTTTTTGGAGAAGTAAAAATTAGATTTCGTCCTTCTTATTTTCCATTTACCGAGCCTAGTGCTGAAGTAGATATTTATTATAACAATAACAGTGGGTGGATAGAAATTATGGGTTGTGGAATGATAGATCCTCAAGTTTTAAAAAACGTAAATATTGATTCAGAAATTTATTCTGGATTTGCTTTTGGATTGGGAATTGAACGGTTATCTCTAATCATTTATCAAATGAAAGATATTAGAATTTATTTTGATAATGATATTCGTTTTTTAAAACAATTTAAAAGTGAGTTTTAGATTGATATTTTCTTTGTCTAAAAACTTCATATAGAATAATACCACAAGCTACAGAAACGTTTAAAGATGAAATTCCTTTTATTAGTGGAATTTTTGCTGTTTCATAGGAAATTTTTAAATATTTAGAAGAAATTCCTTTTTCTTCATTTCCTAGTATTAAAGCTATTGGACCTGAAAAATCGATATTGTACCAATATATATTGGATTTTTCTGTAGCAGAAACAATTTTAAATCCAGAATTCATTAAAAATTTTATTGTGTTTAATATATTTTTTTCTTGACATATTGGAACTTTAAATAAAGCACCTGAAGAAGTTTTTATAGAATCAGAGCTAATCATGGCTGTATCTTTTTTTGGAATAATGATAGCATCTACACCTGCACATGCAGCAGTCCGTATTATAGATCCAAAGTTTCTTACATCTGTAATTCGATCTAGAATAATCAAAAGTGGATTTTTACCTTTTTCATAAAACATAGGGAGCAAATCTTCGATATGATAAGTTTCTATAGTAGGAAGAAAAGCAAAGACTCCTTGATGATTTTTATTTTTAATTTGATAAAATTTTTGTTTAGAAACGATCTGAATTGGAATATTCTCTTTTTTAGAAAGGTTTATTAATTTTTTGTAAGCATTTGATACTTGTTTCAATCCTGTTTGAAGAAACAGTTTTTTAATAGTTTTTTTAGCTATAATTGCTTCTATCAATGGATGTATTCCATAAACAATTTCTGATTTCTTCATAAAATTATTTTTTTTTATCAAAAATTTTAATAAAAAATTTATTTAATAAATTTTTGATAATGAATCTTATAATATCTCTACAAAAATAAAATATGATTATAAAAATTAAAAAATATAACATAGTTAAAATACCAAATCCTATGATATAATTTCCAAAATAAAAAGAAAGAAAAAAACATAAAGAAAGGCTTACTAAAAAAAAAATAATAATACACAGTATCAACAATAAAAAATTCAGAAAAACCTCTGTTATAATAGAAATTAATATTCTAATGACTTCATTTCTAAAAATACACCATTTTTTATGGATAAAATTTTTAATAAAAATGAACATTTTAAAATGATGAAATACTTATTTAGTATTAAGTTCCTAATTCATCTTCTACTTGATCCATTTTTTCTATTTTATTTTTTTTCCATTTAGATTCAAAATCTGATTTAATTTTGTGTACTTTTTTTTCAATTTTTTTACCAATTTCCTGTAATCTGTCTCTCAATTTTTCTGTTTTTTTTTCTAAAATATTTTTTATTTTTTCCTCTTTTTTTGGAGTTAATATTATACCCACCATCAAACCTGCCATAGTTCCTAAAATAACTCCCCAAAAAAAACTTACTCCTTTTTTCATAAAAAATAACAATTTTATATTTTTACCTAATTAAGATAAATTTAATCATACAATACTTACATACAAAATTGTATTTATATATTTATGAAATATTTTTATAAATGTTTTTTACATGTTTATTAAAAAAAATTTTTCTTTAAAAAAACTTAATACATTTGGAATAAATGTTTATGCTCGATATTTTGTAGAAGTGAAAAATATAGAAGAACTTCATGAAGTTTTTGATGTATATTCATACAGTTCAAAACTTTTTTTAGGAAATGGAAGTAATATTCTTTTTTTAAAAAATTACTATCCGGGATTAGTCATCAAAATGGGAATTAAAGGAAAAAAAATAATTAAAGAAACTGATAAACAAGTAATTATTAAAGTTAATGCTGGAGAAAATTGGAGTGAATTTGTAAATTGGACAATCAAAAAAGGATTTAGTGGATTAGAAAATTTATCATTCATTCCTGGAACAGTTGGAGCAGCTCCTATTCAAAATATTGGAGCATATGGATCAGAAATCAAAGATACTTTAGTTAAAGTACAAGCATATAAAATTGATAATAGAAAAATTATAGATTTTACACATAAAGAATGTCAATTAAAATATCGTTATTCCTTTTTTAAGGATCTTCGTTTTAAAAATCAATTTATGATTTTATCTGTTTTTTTTCTTTTAAAAAAAAATAATAAACAATTAAACACATCATATTATGTGGAAATTCAAAAAGAATTAGAAAATATGAATATTAAAATTCCAACTATAAACAATTTAAGTCAGGCGATTTTTAATATTAGACAGAGGAAACTTCCAAATCCAAAAAAAATTGGAAATGCTGGTAGTTTTTTTATTAATCCTATAATAGGAGTATTGGACTTTAAAAAACTAAAACATCAGTATCCGTCTATTATAGGTTATAGTATTTCTAATTATCAAGTTAAACTATCTGTTAATTCATTAATTGAAAATATAGGATGGAAAGGAAAGAGAATTGGAAATGTAGGAATATATGAAAAAAAACCTATCATTTTAGTAAACTATGGAAGAGCTACTGGAATGGAAATATTTTCTTTTTCAGAAAAAATAACGAAAAATATAAAAAAAAAATTCGGTATTTCTTTATCAAGAGAAGTAAATGTTATACAATAAATTAAAATGAAACAACTCTCCTTTATTTTATTTTTCCCTTATTGTTTTTCTGTTGGGAAGACTAATTTGATAAAAACTTGAATTAATGTCAGTGATTCTAACTTTAGAAAAATCAAAACAATATATACAAAAAAAAATCAAAGAAAAACCTGATTTTGGAATTTTATTATTAGGAAATCAATTCGATGAACTGATAGAGGAAATCAGAAATCCTATATGTATTCTTTATGAAGAAATACCACTTTTCTCAAAAAAAAAATTATGTGGAAAATTTTTATTTGGTAAAATAGAAGATAAAAATGTAGTTTTTTTAATAGAACCTTTTTATGAGGAAAAAATAACATACAATTTTTCTATTGTTTTATGTAAAAACATAGGAATAGATAAGTTAATATTGATTAATATTTCTGGTGGGATCAACCCAAACTACAAAACGGGAGATGTTATGTTAGTTAAAGATCATATTAATTTTTTTCCGGAAAATATTAATATCAAAAAAGAATTTTTGAAAAATAGGTTTTTTGAAGTAACAGAACCATATGATAAAAAAATGATAGAAATTGCAGAAAATATTGCGATGAATCATAATATCATTATTCAGAAAGGAGTATATGTTGCTTATCCTTATCCTAATTATAAAACTTCTGCAGAATATGCTATGATACGATCTATAGGAGGGGATAGTGTAGGAATGAATATAGTAACAGATGTTATGACAGCTAGATGTATGAATATACGAGTATTTGCTATATCCATTGTAATGGGCCTGTATGAAAAAGCTAAGGATAATAAAACTCATAATTTATATGATGCTGATTCTTTGAACCCTTTTTCTAAAGAAATGGAAAAATCTATATCTTTACTAATATTAATAATAAGAGAATTTATTAAACTTTGTTTATAAACAATAAAACAATATTTATTCATTATGTAGTTGATGGATAATATTTTTTGTGATCTTTAAAAAAATATCTCTAATATTTTCATTTTTTAAAACAACAGGAATTCCTAAATCTGAATATTCTCGTATTTCTTGCAACATAGGAATTTCTCCAAGAAAGAAAAGGTTCATTTTTTTGGAAAAATATCTTACTCCATTTTTTCCAAAAAAATGAACCTTTTCTTTCTTTCTTTTTAAAGAAACAGAAACATAAGACATATTTTCTATAATGCCAAGTATAGGAACATAAATAGATCTAATACGAAACATTCCTACAGATCGACTGACATCAGATAAAGCTATTTTTTGAGATGTACTTACTATTACAATTCCTTTTAATGGAATCTCTTGCAAAAGAGATAAATGAATGTCTCCTGTTCCTGGCGGTAAATCTACAATTAAAAAATCTAATTCTCCCCAATTAGTTTCGTGGATAAATTGTCTCATAACTTTAGTAACCATAGGGCCTCTCCAAACAATAGGTTGTCCATATTTTGAAAAAAACCCTATAGATATAATTTTAACACCATAACTAGTCATAGGGGTCATCATTCCATTTGAAAGTTTACAATTCACAGAATCTCCTTCAAGATTAAACATTAGTGGAATAGAAGGGCCATAAATATCTGCATCTAATAATCCAACTCGGAAACCCATTTTTACTAAAGAAACAGAAATATTTGTTGATATTGTAGATTTTCCTACTCCTCCTTTTCCAGAAGCTATAGCTAGTATATTTTTTATGATAGGTTTTATTTTTTGATTTGATTCTATTTCAATGCATATTGAACATAGAATATTTTGATTTTTTATGGAATGAGTAATATCTTTTATGAGTTTTTTTTTTATATGCATAGTAGGGTTGGATAACCTCAATGAAATTTTAATTTCATTATTTGATAAATCTATTTTTTTTATCCAACCAGATTCGACAATATTTTTATTATCAATGATAACGTTCTTTAACGCTTTTTCAATTTTCTCTTTCATAAGATATAAAATAATATTCAAAATACTACAAAAAAAAATGATTAGATGTATTACCTATAAATTTCATACCCTTCATACGATAATCATAGTTTTTATATGGAAACATTTTTTAGAAACTATGATTTTAAGAACACTTTCTCTTTCAGATCAAGAAAAGGTGTTCTTAAAATCATTATCAGAAAAACGAAAAAGAGAATTTTTAGGAATACGTTATGTCTTGAAATACATAAACATAAAAATGAATATTTTTTATAATGAAAGAAGAAAACCTTTTCTTTTTCCTGAAGGAAAACATATTTCTTTAAGTCATTCTTTTGAAAAAATAGCCATAGCTATAAGTTCTTATCGTATAGGAATAGATATAGAGAAATTACGAGAAAATAAGAAAATAATAAAGATAAAAAAAAAATTTATTAGAGATGATGAATCTATTTTTATTCATCCAAATTATGAAGAAGACTATTTGCATATTATATGGGGAATAAAAGAAAGTTTATATAAACTAGAAGGAGGAATTTTTTATAGTTTTTTAGATCATTATAAAGTTTCCCCTTTTTGTCTGAAAAGGGATTCTTGTGTATCATGTTGGATTATAAAAAAATCCTATAGTAAACGTTTTTCTGCTTTTTATAGAAAAATAGAAAAACATTACTTAGTTTATATTATAGACAAATAAATCATTATTTACATGATAAATGATTGGATCAATATCCTTTTATTCCCTTATTATTATCATAATAGTTGGTTTTATATAATTTTAGAATTTACAGCTGTAGTGTTTACTATATTCAGCGTTATATGTGCTCAAAGAAATAATATATGGGTGTATCCAATAGGAATAATCAGTACAATTATATATTGTTATTTAACTTTTGAGATTTCTCTTTATGGAGATTTTATTATTAACGTGTATTACACGTTAATGAGCATCTATGGATGGTATGTATGGATATCCAAAAATAATAGAAATAAAAAAATACTTATTACTTTTTGCAAAAAAAAAGATTATTTTTATACTTCTATTTTGTTTTTATTTACTTGTATTTTCAGTACAATGATTTATTGTTTTTATGGAAAACTTCAATCTCATTATGACTGGATGGATATACTAACAACGGGTATTTATTTTTCTGGTATGTATCAAATGTCTATGAAAAAAGTAGAAAATTGGATATTTTGGATAGTAGGAAATGGAATTTCCGTTCCTCTTTATTTTTTTAAGGGGTTCATATTGACAGGAATTTTATTTATTATTCTTTTTCTATTGTCTGTAATCGGATTTTTTATTTGGAAAAAAAAAGCAATTAATAAAATTTATTTATAATTTTTTTTTAATTGATTCACAAGATCATTCATGTTGTCGTATTCTTTTTCTACCCCCTTATTAAGATCTTTCATTCTGATTTTATTTTCATTGATTTCATTTTTCCCTATGCTAATAGCAAATGGAATATTATTATCATTAGCATATCTAAATTGTTTTCCTATTTTATCTGCATTAGGATACAATTGAGTAGAAATTCCTTTTTTTCTAAAAAATTTGATTATTTTGTATGCATGCAAAATCTCTTCATTTCCGAAATGAATAAACAAAACTTTTGAAGGTTTACTTTCAATAGTTTGAAACAAATTTTCTTTATCCATTTCTAAATAAATTCGATCTAAACCTAAAGAAATTCCTACTCCATAAACATTATTCATTCCAAATAAATTAGCTAATTGATCATATCTACCTCCTCCTCCAATAGAAACAGAGTTTTTGTTATTAATTGGAACAATTTCTAATATTGTTCCTGTATAATAATTCATTCCTCTAGCTAAAGAAAGATTCCATTCTAATTTTGTCTTTTGTAAAGAAATATTATTTATTTTATTATAAATAAAGCTTAAATCTCGCATTCCTTTTTTACCTTTTTCAGAATTTTGTAAGGCTAGAGTCAAATGTTTTTCTTTTTTATAGAAATTTTCTTCCATATCGAAAAAAAAAGCTACTTTATCAAAAGATTCAGATGAAATTCCTTTATCAAGCATTTCTTTTTTTACTGAATCTCGTCCAATCTTATTCCATTTATCTAAAGACGTAGTAAAATGTTTCCATAAGTTATTTTCTATTCCAGCAATTTCAAATAATCCTACTAATATATCTCTATGATTTATATAAATAACAACAGGAAAATTTAATTTATTGAAAATTTCGTCACAAAGTTGAATTAATTCTATTTCTTCCCATAAAGAGCAAGAGTATGATATCATATCTGCATCACATTGATAAAATTCTCTCCATCTTCCTTTTTGAGGTTTATCTGCACGCCATACAGGTTGTATTTGGTATCTTTTAAAAGGAAAAACGATTTCATTTTTATGCATTACTACATAACGAACAAAGGGGACCGTTAAATCATATCTAAGAGCTTTATTAGACATTTTTTCAGTAAAATATTTTTCAATATTAACCGTTTTTTTATCATTATTAATCTGTTTCAATAAACATAAAATTTTCTTTTTCAAAAGATTACCTGAATGTAACAATTTGAATATTAAGGAATCACCTTCTTTTCCATATTTTCCAGTAAGAGTGGATATATTTTCAATAGAAGGAGTTTCTATAGGACTAAAGCCAAAAAGTTCAAATTGTTCTCGAATTGTTTGAATTAAATAATTACGTTTACTCATCTCAATGGATGAAAAATCTCTGGTCCCTTTTGGGATATTAGGAAATATCAATTGAATTATTGATTTGTATTATTTTCTTTTTTATGAATACGATTTATCAAAATTTTTTTATTTTCACTGTATGAAATAGGAAGATCAAAACTATTTTCCAATATATATTTTTTACGTTTTTCTTTTATAATAAAATTTGAGTTGATAGATTCATTAAAAATATTTTGTTTTTTATTCGATGACAAGTCATCTTTATCAAAATGATTTGATTTAGAAAAATCTTTTGAAAGAATAGGATCTATTCTTTTAGAATGTATTTTTTCCATTTTTTTTAATTTTTGTTCATAAGGTTCTTCTAACCTATGAAAAATTTTTTTTTCTTCGTTATTAATAACTCGTTGTATTTCAGTAGGAAAACCAGTAGCTACTATAGTAACTGAAATACTTTCTTCCAAAATTTCATCTTCTCCTAGACCCATAATAATATTAGCATTATTACCTGCTTCAGTTTGTATATAATCGCTAATAATTCCTATTTCATCTATAGTAATTTCTATTTTTCCTGAAACAATAAGAAGAAGAACATTTTTGGCTCCCGTAATTTTATTATCATTCAATAACGGAGAATCTAATGCTTGTACAACAGCTTCTTTCGCTCTATTTTCTCCAACAGCAATAGCAGACCCCATAACAGCAGTTCCACTTTCTTTTAGGACAGTTCTTGTATCTCTTAAATCTATATTTTGTTTATAATGATGAGTGATAACTTCTGCAATACCCTTAGCTGCAGTTGTTAAAACTTCATCTGCTTTTGCGAACCCGGCTTTAAATCCTAGATTTCCATATAATTCTCTCAATTTATCATTATTAATAACAATGAGAGAGTCTACATTTTTTCTTAACGATTCTATTCCTTTTTGGGCTTGTTGTAATCTCATCTTTCCTTCAAAATGAAATGGAATTGTAACGATACCTACAGTTAAAATTCCTTTTTCTTTAGAAATTCCTGCAATAACTGGGGCAGCGCCTGTTCCTGTTCCTCCACCCATTCCTGCTGTAATAAAGGTCATTTTAGTATTAGAATCTAAAATACTTTTTATTTCTTCCAAACTTTCTAATGCAGCTTTTTCTCCAACTTCTGGATCTGCTCCAGCACCTAGTCCTTCCGTAATAGAAACTCCTAATTGAATTTTTATAGGAACCGGATTATTATTTAACGCTTGTGCATCCGTATTACATGCTATAAAGTCTACTCCAGTAATTCCTTGCTCAAACATATGACTTAAAGCATTACTTCCCCCTCCTCCTACTCCAATTACTTTGATAGAGGCTGAACGATTTTTTGGAAATTCCAATTGAACATTTTCTTTTTCTTTTCTTAGTGTAAAATCTTCTTTTTTCATTTCATGGTTTATTATTCTGTATCATTCAATATTTGACGGAACTTATCTGCCCAAATTTCAAAAAAAGATTTTGATTTTTTTTTATTTTTTTTCTTTTTATGATCTTCTCCATAATTGATATTTTTATTATAAAATTTTGTAGAAATCAATTCAGAATTTTCATCATATCTACGCCCCATATTACAAAGATATTTTTTTTTGTCATGAAGCCCTTTAATTACCAATCCTATAGATGTAGCGTATTCTGGATTATTTATAAGTCCATTTTCTCCTCCTGCAATATGTTCATTAGAATAACCTATACGAACATCCATTCCAGTAATATATTCTGTCAACGGACGAATATGTTTTAATTGAGAACCTCCACCTGTCATGACTAACCCTGCAATAAGTCTTTTCTTTTGTTCTTCATTTCCATAATTTTTTATTTCTATATTTACTTGATCCAAAATTTCACATACTCGTATATGAATAATTTGGGAAAGATGTTTTAAAGAAATTTCTTTAGGATCTCTACCTCTTAATCCAGGAATACAAACAATTTCTGTTTCCTTATTTTCTCCTGGCCATGCAGATCCAAATTTGATCTTCAGTAATTCTGCTTGCCGTTCGATAATCAAACAATCTGTTTTTATATTTTCAGTAATAACATTACCTCCAAAAGGTATAACGGCAGTATGACGTATAATATTATCTTTAAAGATAGCAATATCCGTAGTACCTCCTCCTATATCTACTAAAGCTACACCTGCTTCTCTTTCTTCGGTACTTAATACAGCTTCAGCAGAAGCTAGAGGTTCTAAAGTCATTCCAGATAAATTCAGACCTGCAGCTTTTACACATCTTCCAATATTTTGGATCGAAGAAATTTGTCCTACTACTACATGAAAATTTGCTTCTAAACGACTTCCATACATTCCTATTGGTTCTCCTATTTCTGCTTGACTATCAACTTTATATTCTTGTGGAAGAACATGAATAATTTCTTCTCCTGGTTGCATAACTAGTTTATGAACTTGATCTATTAATTTTTGTATATCTTTTTGACTGATAACATTTTCAAAATCTAATCTAGTAATATAATCATTGTGTTGTAGACTTCTGATATGTTGCCCTGCTATTCCAACAATAACTTCTTTTATTTTTAAACCAGAACTATGTTCTGCTTCAGATACAGCTTCACGAATAGCTTCAATTGTTTGAGTTATATTATTTACAACTCCTCTATGCACACCTACACTTTTAGATCTACCTATACCTAAAATCTCAATTTTATTATATTCATTTTTTCTTCCCACTATAGCTACAATTTTCGTTGTTCCTACATCCAGACCTATAGCTATATCTTGATGTTCCATAGACTTATCTTTTTTTTGCGACTATTTGGTCTTTATATTGTAAATCAATACTCTTGTATTGATTAATATCTATTTTATTTAGATACTGTTTATAAAATTCTTTTAATTTATTCAATTTATTTTTAAAATCCTTTATATCTCCTAATATTATATGATGATTTCCGATTTTTGGAATCAAAACAAATGAATTTTTATTATTTTTTTTTATGCTAATAATTTGATTTTTTAATAATTCATCGGAATTTATGAAATTGATCAAACTTGTTAAATATTTTTTTTCTTCTTTTGAAAAAGGACCTTTTGCTAAAATGACTTTTGACGAATAAAAAGAAGAAAGTTTTAAATTTTCGGCCTCTTCAGTAAGATAATATTCCTTATTTCCATTTTTTATTCTTAAAATGGGTACTTTTTGACAAATTTTAATATTAAGAGAACCATCTACACTAAGAAATACTTCCGATTTCTTTATAAAAGGATAATTATTTAATTTTTGTTCCATTTCTAATATACATAATTGACCGATTTTTTTTTCAATCTTTTCTGTTTTATAAAAAAGAATATTTTTAATAATCTCTTCATTTACAAAACGATTTTTAGATAAAGGATCTATGATAATATTAAATTTTTTCAAAATTCTATTTTTATGCGTTTTTTGAGAAAAAAAAGAAAGAGATATCATAAAAATCATATATAGTAATAAAATAATGATAAAAAATGTTTTATTATTTTTCATTTATTTATTCATATCGTTTATACAACCATTTTTTGATAGGAAGGATTAATGTATCTATATTTCCAGCCCCCATTGTCAGAATAATATCAAAATATTTTTTTTCAATTTTTTCTAAAACTTTAGATAAAGTAGATATTTCTTTATTATTCATTCTTATTTTTTCTAATAAACGATTAGAATTAATTCCATTTATAGGAAGTTCTCTAGCTGGATAAATATCTAATAAAATTAAAATATCAAGATGTTCTAAACTTTTTGCAAATGATTTTTCAAAAAATTTAGTTCTACTAAATAGATGAGGTTGAAAAATACCTAATATCTTTTTATTTGGAAAACATTTTCTTACAGTTTTAATCAATGCATTAATTTCTGTCGGATGATGTGCATAATCATCTATATATATTTTTTTTGAAGATTGATAATGAATACTATACCTTCTTTTGATTCCTTTAAATAAAAGTAAAGCTTGTCTTATTTTTTCTTTAGGGATTTTTAAATAATCAGATATAGATAATGCTGCAGTAACATTTTTTAAATTATGTTGACCTGGAATAGGTAAAAGTAGAGATTTCCATGTTTCTTTAGGAGTATGAAAATCAAAATACCATTTATTTTCTTTTATACAAAGATGATTGGAGTAATAACTTTCTTTTTTTATTACGGAATAATATATAGCATTATCAAATCGAAAAGATTCTTCTTTGCATAGAAATATTTTTTTATATGGTTTTTTTATCTTATCCAAAAAAGTTACATAAGCCTTTTTCAAAAATTTTTCGTTGGGATAAGTGTCTATATGATCTTGATCAAAAGATGTTATACATGCTATATTAGGAGATAAATATAAAAAAGAATGGTCAAACTCATCTGCTTCTACCAAAAAAATTTTTTTTTCATTTAAAACATTATTCAATATTAAATTTGATTGATAATTTTCAGATATTCCTCCTAAAAAAGCAGTTACATTCATTCCAACACTATATAAAATATGTCCTAACAGAGTACAAGTGGTCGTTTTTCCATGGGCACCCCCTATGGCTATACAAATATTATTTTCTATAATTAAAGACAACACTTGAGAACGTTTTTTTATATTTTTTCCATATTTTTTTAAATATGTCCACTGTTTATGATCTTTAGTAGGAATAGCTGGAGTATATACAATTAAACATTGTTTAGATAATACCCATTCGGGTAATATTTCTGTATTATCATGATAATTTATGGATATTCCTTCTTTTTCTAATTTTTTTGTCAAAAAAGTTTCATTTTTATCATGACCAGAAACAGTTTTTCCCATAAGATGAAAATATCTAGCAATAGAGCTCATTCCTATACCTCCTATCCCTATAAAATAAAAAGAATCAATTTTGTTTAAATTCATAAAATAATTTGTAAAATCTCGTTGACAATATCATTCGTTGCTTTAGGTTTTCCTAATTTTAATATATTTTTTCTCATTTTTTTTTTCATGCTATAATCATTTGCTAATTTGATGACAGAACTCACTAATTTATTCTCTATTTCTTCGTTTTTTATAATCAAAGCTGCTTCTTTTTCTTCTAATATTCTAGCATTTCGATTTTGATGGTCATTTGAAGACCAAGGAAAAGGTATCAATATATATGGTTTCCCTATCAAACATATTTCTGATATAGTTAAAGCTCCAGCTCTAGATACAATTATATCCGCAGCAGCATAACATATAGGCATATTTTCAATAAATTCCATGAAAATAATATTTGAATGATGAGATATTTCATTTTTTTTAATTTTATGAATATCGAATTTTCCTACTTGCCAAATAAGTTGTATGTCTAATTCTATTATTTTTTTTAATCCTTTTATCCAAGCATTATTAATACTATTGGAACCTTGACTTCCCCCTATAGATAAAATAATAGGTTTTTTTATTTTTAATCCTAAATGAAAACAAGCTTTTTCTTTACTAGGAAGTTTTAGTATTTCAGATCTGACTGGATTTCCAGTTATGATCGTTTTTTCTTCCTGAAAATATTTTTTTGCTTGCTCATAAGCAACACAAATCTTACTTGCATAACGAGAAAATATTCTATTAGTCAATCCAGGAAAAGAATTCTGTTCTTGAATCAGAATAGGTATTTTATTTCTTTTTGCAGCATATAAAGTAGGAAAACTAACAAAACCACCTGTTCCAATAACTATATCTGGGGAAAATTTTTTAATAATTTTATTTGCTACAAATAAACTATTTATCAACTGTATAGATAAGATAAAACCTGATATAGAAAAAAATTTATCTTTTCCACCTGAAATACAAATTCCTTCAATAGAATATCCAAATCTGGGAATTTCTTGCATTTCCATACGATTTTTAGATCCAATAAATAAAATATTGGTTTTTGGAATTTTCTTTATAAGTTCATTAGCAATAGCAATTCCTGTATATATATGACCTCCAGTTCCTCCGCTTCCAAAAATAATTTTTGGTGAAATATTATGGTTCATAATCTGTTATTATTTTAGTGGAGCCAGTCTGATTTTTATATATCATTCGACTGACACTTAATATAATACCAAAACTAAAAAAAGTAACCCACATGGAAGTTCCTCCCGCACTAATCAGTGGCAAAGTTTGTCCCGTAACTGGAAATAAACCAACAGCTATTCCCATATTAATTAGTGCTTGATTGATTATAGGTAAACCTACTGCAAGGACCAATAAAGAACAAAAATAATTTTGTACCTTTGTTGCTATTATCAAAATTCTCATTAGAATTAATATGTAAATAAATAAGAGTATAACACCTCCAATAAATCCATATTCTTCTATTATGATAGCATAGATAAAATCTGAAGAGGATTGGGGAAGAAAAGCTTTTAAAACACTCTTTCCAGGGCCACGACCAAATTTATTTCCTAAAACAATAGCCATCTTAGATTGTTTCATTTGATAACTTTCTTCAGATTCATGATCCAAAAATTGTTCTATCCTACTTTTCCATGTATAAACCCTATTCATAGGGTTTCCCCATTTTATTACAGAATAAATATATATTCCTGAAAATAAAAATCCCATTAGAAAAACACCTATAAGACTTATTAACGGATATCCACCTATAAAAAGTAACATTAAAACGGATATAAAAACAATTGCAGCAGTAGATCCATTGGCAGGAAAAATAAGTCCAATAATAAGAAATATAGGAAATAACAAGGAGAAAAAAGAGTTTCTAAAATTGATTCGCTCTTTATTTTTTTTAGATAAATATCTAGCACAATAGATGACGAGAGCCAATCCTGCAATATTAGAAGTTTGAAAAGATATATTTATAATAGGAATATGTAACCAACGAGAAGCATTCACTCCATATAATTCTTTTTTTTGAGTCATCGTAAGAATTAATAAAATAAATACTATAGGCATGGAAAAAATAGACATACGGTAAAAATATTTATAGTATATAAATTGAGTGAAAAAAAGAATGAAAAATCCAACTAACAAAAAAAGAGTATGTTTTAACAAATAATTGAATACTGTATTTGTCCCTCTATATATAGAAACTAAATTGGTACTAGCAGAATAAACTGGTAAAAAGGAAAATATAGCTAACAAAGAAATAAAAGCCCATAAATATCTATCTCCTTTTATATATTTATTCAAAAATAAATCTATTTTTTCATAAATTTTCATGAATCAATTTTCTTACTTCTTGTTTAAATTTATTTCCTCTCTCCTTATAATCTTTAAAAAGATCAAAGCTGGAACAAGCAGGAGATAATAGAACGTTATCTCCATGAGAAGATAATATATAAGCCATATAAACAGCTTTTTTAATATTTTCTGTTTCCAGAATAATATTAATGGTATTTTTAAAAAAATCAATAATCTTTTTATTGTTTTTTCCTAAACAAATTATAGCTTTTACTTTTTTTTTAACTAAAGGAATTAATTCTACATAATTATTCCCTTTATCTTCTCCTCCTGCTATCCATATAATAGGTGCATTCATACTTTTTAATGCATAAAAAACTGCATTTACATTAGTTGCTTTAGAATCATTAATGAATTGTACTCCATTTATATTTAATATTTTTTCCATACGATGTTCTATAGATTTAAATTTTAATAGTACGGAAATTATTGATTCTTTTTTTACATTTAATATTTCGGATATAATCAATGAAGCCATAATATTATATAGATTATGATCTCCTATTAAAGGAATATCTTTTACATTGATAAAATATATTTCCTGATTTTTTTTTCGAATAAATATTTTGTTATTTTTTACATAAGCTCCTATGTGTAATTCTTCTTTGATAGAAAAAGGAATACAGTGAGACCTAATAATATGTTTATTTAACCCTTTTCTTATAATAGGATCATCATAATTGTAAATGAAAATATCTTCCTTTTTTTGAAAATCTGCTATTTTCAATTTCGAATCCATGTAATTATCAATATTATTATTATATCTGTTTAAATGATCTCTTGTTATATTTAATAATACTGCAATATTTGAACGAAAGTTCAAACAATCATCTAATTGAAAACTACTCATTTCTAATATATAAATATCTTTTTTTTTATAATTTCTTTTGAAAAACTATGCCCAATATTTCCTGCTATCCCTACATTCATTCCTTTTTTTTTAAGTATTTGATAGACAATAGAACAAGTTGTTGTTTTTCCATTACTTCCTGTAATTCCGATTATATAAGAATTCCCAATATAACTTTTACCGAATTCTAATTCGGATTGTATGGGAATTCCGAATAAATTGATTTTTTTTATTAAAGGGTGATTTCTATAAATACCCGGACTTTTTATCACTTTAACAGCATGTCGAATAATTATATCTTCTGTATGCCCTTTTTCTTCAAAAGGAATTTTATTTTTTATTAAAATTTTTTTGTATTTGTTTAGGATAACTCCAGAATCAGATAAAAATATTTTTAATCCATTTTTCTTAGCTAATAAAGCGGCTCCAACTCCACTTTCTCCTCCACCCAATACAACTATGAATTTTTTTTTCATTTTTTTTATATAATTAATAAAATAAATACTAACATAGACAACATCATTTGTATGATGATAAAACGATTGGAAATTTTATTTTCATGATATCCTAATTTTTGAAAATGATGATGTAAAGGAGCCATGAGAAAAATTCTTTTTCCTACGCCATATTTTTTTTTAGAATATCTAAAATACAATACTTGCATGATTACAGAAATATTCTCTATAAAAAAAATTCCACATAAAACAGGTAATATGATTTCTTTTCTATTTATAATAGCTAGTGTAGCTATAACGCCTCCTATAGTTAAACTTCCAGTATCTCCCATAAAAATTTGAGCTGGATAAGTATTATACCAAAGAAAACTTATCAAAGTTCCTAAAAACGAAAAAGAAAATATAATAATTTCTAATAGATTAGGAATATATATAAAATGGAAATAAGAGGAATATATCTTACTACTGGAAATTATAGATAATAGAGATAAAGTAATAAAAATAATAGAAGAAATTCCAGCTGTTAATCCATCTATTCCATCAGTTAAATTAGCTCCATTGGATAAAAATATAATAATTATAACAACAATAGGAATAAAAATAATCCATGTATATTTTCTCCATTTTTTATTATACCAACTCAGAATATAAGCATAGTTAAATTCATTCAAAAAAGGAATAGTAGTCTTGAATCCATATTCTTTTAAGGAAAAAGAATATAGATTTTTTGATTCTGTTTTTTGAACACTAGAAATACTCGTATTAAAATACATAGTAATTCCAATAAAAATTCCCAATATGATTTGACTGAATATTTTACTCATTACACCAAGTCCTTTTTTATTATATTTTATTTTAATATAATCATCTATAAATCCAATACTTCCCATATACAATGTAGTCATTATCAACATTAATACGTACACATTATTTAACGCAGAAAAACATATTGTAGGAATTAACGTTGAAAATATAATAATAATACCACCCATACTTGGGGTTCCTTCTTTTTCTTTTTGACCCAAAAGCCCAAGATCTCGTATTTTCTCTCCTATGATTCTATTTTTTCGATTCCAACATATAATCTTTTGATACAAAATTAAAGCTATACAAAATGATAAAAAAAAAGCTATAATTGCTTTATAAAAAACAGGATTTATGTTGATATATAAGTAAATATAAATTAAGGATTTAAAAAAAATAATCATCTTACTTATCGTAAGTTTTTAATAAATATTGAGCAATTTTCATATCATTAAAAGAATAACGAATTCCTTTTATTTCTTGAAAAGTTTCATGCCCTTTTCCTGCTATTAGAATAATATCTTTTTCTTTTGCAATTTGAATTGCAGTTTGAATAGCTTCTGTTCGTTTGAAAAAGGTCAAAATAGATTTTCCTTTTAGAGATGATCTAAAATTTTTCATGTCATCAAATATTTTATTTATATCCTCATTTCTAGGATTGTCAGATGTGAAAATAGATACATCACATGTTTCATAAACAATTTTTCCCATTAAAGAACGTTTTTTTATGTCCCTATTTCCTCCACAACCTATGACACAAATTAATTTTTCATCATCATTTTTTATGTTTTTAATAGTATATAAAATGGATTTTAATCCATCTGGATTGTGAGCATAATCTACAATAATATGAATACCTGAATTGGATATAAATTGCTCAAAACGTCCTTTTATGGGTTTAACATATTTTATATATTTCAGAATATCAATTTTATTTTTTCCCAATAAAATAGCTGTTGCATAACTAGCCAGAAGATTATAAATATTAAATCTACCCATCAAATGGGTAAAAATTTGATAATTATCAATTAATAACTGATTTCCATTCATATTTTCTTCTAAAATTTTGATCTTAAAATCAGATTTTTTTTTTATACCATAAAAATAGATTTTAGCTAAAGTTTTTTTTATGATTTTATGTGAATTTTCATCATCGGAATTGACTAATGCAAAAGTTTCTTTAGATAAATTTTCAAAAAAAGTCCTTTTAGTAGATAAATAATGATTAAAAGATCTATGATAATCTAAGTGATCATGTGTAATATTAGTAAAAACTGCACCTTGAAATAATAAACCTGCAATTCTTTTTTGGTGTATTCCATGTGAACTTACTTCCATAAAAGCGTATTTACATCCTTGTTGTACTGAAATATTTAAATATTTATTAATATCAATAATGTTCGGAGTTGTATGTGTTGTAGGATATTCTCTAGATGCTATTTTTACACCTATAGTAGAAATTAGAGTATTTTTTTCTCCCATTTTAGAAAATAACTGATGAAGTATTGTCGCTGTAGAAGTTTTTCCATTAGTTCCAGTTATTCCTACTAATTTTATTTTTTTTGTTGGATGATCATAAAAATTAGATGATATAATTCCTAAAGCTTCCATAGAATCTGGAACAAGTATATAAGTGATATGTTTGTTATTATGAATAATGGAAAAGGAACTTTTATCAAAAATTATAGTATTAGCTCCTTTTTGTATAGCATTTATAATAAACTGATGTCCATCTGTTTTTTCTCCTTTTATAGCTACGAAAATCATATTTGATTGTACTATTTTGGAGTCTATAGAAATTCCTTTTACAAATTTATAAGTATTTTTTCCTATTATTTTTAAAATATGTACTTTTTTCAGTATATCTTTTAGTTTTTTCATTCTTCTAATTTTAGAAAAATAATCTGATTTTTTTTCAATTTTTTTCCTGGTTTAACAGACTGGGTTATCACTTTTCCTATTCCTTCATACTGAATATGAAATCCCTTATTTTCTAATAAGGGAATGATCTCTTTTCCGGGAATAGATATTACATTAGGCATGATCCATTTATCAATCAAAAAATTTTTTGATTCGATAATTTTATTTAATAAATTTTCTTTAAGTTTTCTATTTAGTATTTTTCGTTCTATTCTGGGGTAAATATATTTTACGATTTGGTCAAATACAGGGACTGCTACCTCAATACCATAATATCCTTTTTCTGGTTTTGAAATAACTACAATACAAGAATATTTTGGATTTTTAGCAGGAAAGTATCCTACAAAAGAACTATTATAAGTTAAAGGTCTTCCTTTCATCCAATAATTTAATTGTGTTGTTCCTGTTTTTCCAGCGTAAGGATATTCTGGATTATAATATTTTTTAGCAGTTCCATTTTTAACTACCCCTTCTAACATATTTTGAATTTTAATTAAAGAAGATTTTTCAGCTATAGAAGGAATCATGACGATAGGTTTTTTATATTTTTTTATACTTTTTCCATGATATTTTATTTCTCGAATAAATAGAGGTTTAATCATTTTTCCCTGATTTGCAATAGCATTATAAAATATAAGTATTTGCAAAGGAGTTAATTTCAGATTGTATCCAAAAGTCATCCATGGTAAAGTGATACTACTCCAATTTTTTTTTCCTGGTTCTGGGATGAAAGGTATGCTTTCCCCTGGAATATCTATTCCTATTTTTTTATCTAATCTCCACTTACGTAAATGCTTTATAAATTTTTCAGGATTGTTTTTATAATTATTGTGAATAATTCTTGCGATACCTACATTTGACGATAATTCCAAAATTTTCTTTGGATTCATTTTAACGCATCCATTATAATGACTATCGCGTATTTTTTTTCCTTTCAATTTCATGACTCCACCTTTAGTATTAACAACCATATTTACATCTATTTTTTTGTCTTCTAAAGCGGCAAGAATAGCCATCGTTTTAAAAGTGGATCCTGGTTCACTTCCTTCCCATATTGCAAAATTTCTTAAATCTTCATAAGTATTTTTTTTTGTTTTTTCAAGATTGATCATCGCAGGAATTTCTCCACTTTTGACATCCATCAAAATTACACATCCATGATCTGCTTGAGAAATGGATAATTCTTGAAGCAATGCATGATAGGCTATGTCTTGTAAATATATATCTATAGTGGAATAAACATCTTTTCCATCTTCTGGATTAACTTCATTTTCTGATTTCAATGGTTTCCATATTTTAAAACTAATACGTTGTTCTAATCTTCTTCCATCTTTCCCTTTTAAATATTTACTAAAAGCCCCTTCTAATCCCGCTTTTCCCCTATGATCATCATATCCTAATGTTCTTTTTCCAATATTTTCCAATGTATGAATTCTGCATATTTTTTTTTCTACAATAAAACCACCTCGTATTTGCCCCTTGTTGAAAATGGGTAAATTTCGTAGTATTTTAAAATGTGGATAATCTAAATTTTTTGCTAGTAAAAAATATCTGTTTCCCCTTTTTTTTTCATATATAAATTTTTTATAGAAAAAAATTTTTGGTTTTTTTAATAAAGATTCCAAAGAATTACATAAAGAATAAATATTTTCTTTAAATAATTTATCAGATATAGACATAAAATCAATATGAATATCATATCTAATAACAGACATAGCTAAAATACTACTGTCTGAAGCATAAATATTACCACGTTTTGCTTTAATTAAATTAGTTCTAATTGTTTTTTCTATAACAGATTTTTTGTATCCTTTTGAATAATTTTGTATGTAGAATAAATTGAAAATAATTAATATTGCAATAAATATGAATAAAAAACCAATTAAATAAGATTTATATAACAAAACATATCTTTTTTGTTTCATTTTTTATTTTTATTGTATTATCTTTTCTTCTTCTATAACATTATTATTAACATTTACGTTATCTTTTTCATTTTCTATTATGATCAATTCATATGGAGGAGTATCTAAATGTTTTAATCCATTAACTAATTTTTTTCTTATAAAAGAGGATAATTGCATTTTCATACATTTACTATGTATATCAGCATATACAGATTTTAATTCCTTTATTTCTTCGCTAATTTTATTCACTTTTCGAATTTTTCGATCCATCATATGTGAACTGGTAATACTAATTAAAGATAGTAAAGTAATAAAAACAATAAAATTCCAACTACGATAAGCATTTTCTCTGACTAAAAATTTTCCTTTTAGGATATCTTGTATATTTTTTTTCATTCTATGTATTTTTTTTATGAATTCTAAATTTTTTCTGCAATTCTTAATTTCGCACTTCTAGATCGTGGATTATTTATGATTTCTTTAAAACTTGGTTTAATCACTTTTTTATGGATCATTCTGAATGGAAGAGTTTTAAAATTGATTTTATTTATTATAATACCTTTCTTAAAAAAATACTTAATGATTCTATCTTCTATAGAATGATATGAAATAACGGATATTCTACCTCCTGGTAATAGAATTCTAGAAGATTCTAACAAAAAATTTTTTAAAACATTTATCTCATTATTTACTTCTATTCGTATAGACTGAAAAAGTCTAGAAAAAAATCTTTTTCTTTTTTTAAAAGACCCTTTTATAAAAAAAATATGAACTAAATCTGAGGTTGTCTTAATATTTTTTTTTAAACGTTTTTTTAATATTTTATCCGTAATTTTTCTTGCATTTTTAAATTCTCCATATTCATAAAATATATGAAATAACTCTTTTTTTGAACATTCATTTAAAACATTTTGAGCAGAATAAAAAGATTCTTGATTCATTCTCATATCTAAAATACAATTGAATCTATTCGAAAAACCTCTTTTAGGATTATCTATTTGTAAAGACGAAATTCCTAAATCAACTAATATTCCTGATACTTTCTCGATACAATTTTGATTTAAAATATCACGTATGTGAATAAAATTATTATGAAATATACGAAAACGTTTATCTTGAATTGTGTTTCTTTCTATGGATTCTTTATCCTGATCTAAAGCTATCAAAATTCCTTTTTTATTTAATTTTTTCAAAATTGCATTAGAATGTCCCCCTCCACCAAATGTAGCATCTATATAAATACCATTTTGATCTGTAATCAAATTTTCTATACTTTCTTTTACAAGAACTGGTTTATGATAATAATGAAAATTCATTGTTTATGATATGAAACGAAATTATATTTTATTATTATAACGATATATTGCATATATCGTTTAATTTCTCAAAATTTTAATTTTTTTTAAATGAAATTTAACTTAATTAAAACAGATAACTTTTCCAAAGCAAGAATAGGAATTTTAGAAACAGATCATGGAAAAATAGAAACTCCAACCTTTATGCCTGTAGCTTCAAAAGGTTATATCAAATCTGTTCCAACATACGAACTTTGCAAAATGTTGTATAAAATAATTCTCGGAAATACTTATCATTTATATCTTCAACCTGGTATTGAAGTATTACATAAAGCTGGAGGGATTCATTCTTTTTTAAATTGGAAAAAATCTATACTAACAGATAGTGGAGGTTTTCAAATTTTTTCTATGAAAAAATTAAATAAAATTTCTGAAGACGGAGTTAGATTTAAATCTATTATAAATGGATCTTTTCATTTTTTTTCTCCTGAAAAATCTATGAAAATTCAACGTTTTATAGGTGGAGATATTATTATGGCTTTTGACGACTGTCCTCCTTTTCCCTGTAGCTACACAGAGGCAAAAAAATCTGTAAAAAAAACACATCGTTGGTTAAAAGAATGTTATTCTTATTTGCAAAAGAATCCAGAAATATATAATTATAAACAAAGTTTTTTTCCTATTATACAAGGAAGTATTTATAAAGATTTAAGAAAATCTTCTGCAGAAGAGATATCTTCATTAGAAACAGAAGGTTATGCTATAGGTGGATTAAGTTTAGGAGAAGAGAAAGAAGAAACATACAGTATTACTGATTTATTAACAGATCTTTTACCTAAAGATAAACCTAGATATTTAATGGGAATAGGATATCCTGTAGATATTTTAGAAGGAATTTCTCTTGGGATAGATATGTTCGATTGTGTTATACCTACAAGGAATGGACGTCATGGAATGTTATTTACATGGAAAGGTATCATGAATATAAAAAATAAAAAATGGGAAAAAGATTATTCTTGTTTAGATAATTATGGAAATTCTTATGTAGATAAATACTATAGTAAATCTTATGTAAGACATCTTTTTTTATCTAAAGAAAACTTAGCAAAAGAAATAGCATCTATACATAATCTTTCTTTTTATTTTCATCTTATTCAAGAAGCAAAAATTCATATTATGAAAAATAATTTTTTTTATTGGAAAAAATCCATACTTCCTTTCTTACAAAAACGTTTATAATATAAAAAATTTATGAAGATTATTGATCGTTATATTATTCGTAAATTTATTGGTACTTTCATATTGATTACTATTTCGCTACAATTTATATCTGTGATTATAGATATTTCTCAACGGATGCATCGTTTAGAAAATAATCAAGGATCAATTAAAGAAGCTTTAATTTTTTATTACCCTTTTTGGTCTATATGGTTAATTAATACTTTTTCTCCTATTTCCGTTTTTTTATCTGTTATTTTTTTCACATCTAAATTAACTAAAAATTCAGAAATTACAGCGATTCTATTAAGCGGTATTAGTTTTAAAAGATTGACACTTCCTTACTTAATATCAGCTATTGTAATAGGAATGATAGCTTTATTAACAAATTATTATTTGTTACCTTTTGCTAACAAAAAAAAAAATAAATTTCATTATCAATATTTGTTAAGTCCAAGGCAGAAAAATAAATATGAAAAAAATCAAACTATATTTACTCAAATTTCAAAAAATGAATATATTTTTATTCGAAATTTTTCAAAAAAAGAAAATCTAGGAAAAGAATGTATATACCAAAAATTTAATGGAAACAAATTAATATATATTCTAAAATCCAGAAATATTTTTTGGTATAAAAAATATAAAACATATGTTCTATTTGATTATAGAGAAACTCTAATCAAAAAAAATCGTGATTCTTTTACTACAGGAGATTATAAATTAATGAAATTTCCTATAAATCCTGATCAACTTTTACCTGAGGTATACATAGCAGAAACTATGAATATTCATGAATTGAAAAAATTCATTGATACAGAAGGAAATAAGATTAATATGAATATACATTTAAATGAATATTATCAAAGAACAAGTTTACCCTTTTCTACTTTGATATTTACTATTTTGGGATTATCCATATCTACTAAAATAAAAAAAGGAGAAATTGCTTATAACATGATTATAGGAATTATATTAGCTTTTTTTTATGTTTTTTTTATAGAAATCACAAAAACATATTCTAATAAGGATTATATTCCTCCTTATCTAGCAGTTTGGTTTCCCAATATGATTTATGGAACAATTACATTGTTTTTTTATTACAAAAAATAATTAATTCATTTCAAATCCTGCTATATATATTTGTCCATTTTGTTTAATATACTTTATGGTAACATCTCCTGAATATTTCTTTAAAACTTTATCAACATCATTAGGTTTTATCATTTTTTTTCCATTAATCGATAAAATAATATCTCCTTCTTCTAATCCTATAGCACTTAAACGACCTATTCTCATTTCTATGATTTTAATACCATAACTAATTCCAAAATCTTTCTTAGCTTCTCGACTAAGTGACTCAAATACTGCACCTAATAATTCAGATGGACTAATCTGCTCCTTAGTTCTTATTGTTGTTCTTCCTTGTAAATCCTTTAAGATAACGTTAAAAGTTTTTTTCTGTTTATTACGTATGATGTTTACTTTGACTTTATCTCCGGGGTATTTTGTTCCTACAATAAATGATAAATCTGCAACGTTCTGTATAGGTTTATCATCTATGCTTTTTATGATATCTCCTTTTTTTAGTCCTGCATCTTCCGCTCCACTTTTTTCAAAAACTTCTCCTATTAAAAAACCCTGTTGTGGTTTTATATTTTGATGTGTTTCTTTATTATAATCTTTTAAATATTCTGTTTTAGTAAGATCCATCCCTCTTACTCCTAAATATGCACGTTGTACGGTACCATATTTTTTTATATCTCGTATCACTTTTACTACCAAATTAGAAGGAGCTGCAAAACTATATCCTATAAAATTACCTGAAGATGAAGAAATAGCTGTATTAATTCCAATTAATCCCCCATTAGTATTGATTAAAGCCCCTCCGCTATTTCCAGGATTTACAGCTGCATCTGTTTGAAAAAAAGATTCGATTGCTGTTTGTGTTTCTCCTTTTAATATCCCTAAACTTCTATTTTTTGCACTTATGATTCCTGCTGTAACAGTAGAGTTTAAATCAAAAGGGTTTCCTATTGCTAAAACCCATTCTCCTACTTGTACTTTATTAGAATCAGAAAAATAAATAAAAGGTAGATTTTTTTCATTTATTTTTAATAAAGCTATATCAGTACTAGAATCCGTTCCTATTAATTTCGCTTTATAAGTTCTTTGATCACTAAGAGTAATTTCTATTTTTTCTGCATCTTTTATGACATGATTGTTAGTAACAATATATCCGTCAGGTGATATAATCACTCCAGATCCATGAAGTCCAGGAGTATCATTTTTTTGAGGTTTCCTCCTGCTATTTCCAAAATCATCAGGAAAACCAAAAAAGAAATCAAACGGATCAAATTGATTGTTATACTTTTTTGAATAATTTTTTACATTTACAACTGCATGTATGGTTTTTGACACGACTCTGGTAAAATCAGGAAATCCAGCAGAACTAACCAATGACGATGAAGAATTTGATGAAGTAAGTTTTGATAAAGATGATGTTGTATATGGAAAAAATAAAGGTTCCTCAGCGTATTGTTTATATGCAGCAATAGTTATTATTGAACTCATAATACTGCTCAACACAATATAAAAAACTATTTTCTTCTTCATGTATTTAAAAATATTTACATAAAACACAAATATATGTAAATTATATAATTTTGTTCGTTAAATTATATTAACTTCTAGTTGTTTGTTATATTATTGTGGTTATTATGGATTTGAGTTTTTATAAATATCAAGGAACGGGTAACGATTTTATACTTATAGATTCTAGACAGAAAAAAATAGAAAATTCCTTTTTACTCAAAAAATTGTGTGATAGACATTTTGGAATTGGTGCAGATGGAATTATTTTGATTCAGAATGATGATAAAAGTGATTTTTATATGAAATATTGCAATTCTGATGGAAAAGAAAGTACAATGTGTGGTAATGGAGGAAGATGCGCCATTTCTTTTGCTAAAAAATTAGGTATTTACAAAAATAAAATTCATTTTCGAGCTATAGATGGATATCATAATGGATTTATAAAAGATAATTTAGTTTCTTTAAATCTTGTTGATTTAGAGAGAAAAACAATAAAAATTCATACAAAATACGTTTTTTTAAACACGGGATCTCCACATCATATTATTTTCGTAGAAAATATAAAAGAAAAAAATGTTTATAAAGAAGGGAAAAATATTAGATATCAAAAACCTTATTTAGAAAAAGGAGTTAACGTAAATTTTGTAAAAATACTTGAAAATAATATGTTACAAGTACGTACTTATGAAAGAGGGGTAGAAAATGAAACTTTATCCTGTGGAACAGGAGTTGTAGCTTCTGTTATTGCTGCATGTGAAACGAATAAAATAAAAAGTAATTTTGAAAAAATTTTAATCCAAACTCTTGGAGGAAAATTATGGGTCTCATTAGAACAAACAAAAAGTGAATATAAAAATATTTCCTTAACTGGAGATGTTAAATTTATATTTAAAGGGTCTATTTTTATTTAAACTAAACAATTTATAAAGAAAAAAATGAGTAATTATTCATATTCTATAGACAGTGATTCTATTAAATTTCTTGAAAAATATTTAAACGAATTTTCTCCAACAGGAGATGAAAGTAAAGGACAAAAAATATGGACTAATCATATTAGTTCTTATGTAGAAAAAATACAAACTGATTTATATGGTACAGCAGTAGGTATTATTAATCCTAATTCTCCATATAAATTGATTATTGAAGCTCATGTAGATGAAATATCATGGTACGTTAATTATATTACAGAAGAAGGAATAATTTATGTTTCTCGTAATGGAGGATCCGATCACCAAATCGCTCCATCTAAAAGAGTAATCATTCACACGGAAAAAGGGTTTGTTCATGGAATATTTGGATGGCCTGCTATTCATACAAGAAAACTTTCAGAAGAGAAATCTCCTAGTGTTGAGAATATATTTGTTGATATTGGTGTTTCCAGTAAGGATGAAGCAATTAATATGGGTGTTCATGTAGGTTGTATCATTACTTATCCTGATAAATTTTTTATTATGAATCACAATTATTTTGTATCTAGAGCATTAGATAATAAAATAGGAGGGTTTATTATAGCAGAAGTAGCAAAAACTATAATAAAAAATGGAATTGATTTACAATTTGGGTTGTATATAGTAAATTCAGTTCAAGAAGAAGTAGGATTAAAAGGAGCTAAAATGATAGCTCAAACTATACAACCTCATGTTTCTATTGTTACAGATGTCATACATGACACTTACAGTCCCATGATTGATAAAAAAATACAAGGAGATGTTAAATGTGGATTAGGACCTGTTATTGGATATGCTCCTTCAATACATAAAAATATTAGAGAATTGATTATTAATACGGCTAATAATAAAAAAATACGTTTTCAACGTTTAGTATCATCTAGATATACAGGAACAGATACAGATGCTTTTGCTTATTCTAATAGAGGGGTATTGTCTGCTTTAATTTCCATTCCACTTAAATATATGCATACTACAGTAGAAATGGTTCATAAAAAAGATGTCGAACAAGCAATATTATTAATATTTGAAACTTTACAAGCAATTAATAATAATAATCAATTTTTTATTGGTTAATTCGAAAGTGAATGATATCTCCGTCTTGTATAATGGAATTTTTTCCTACTAATTGCAGTTTACCTTTTTTTTTAACATTTTCTTCGGATCCATATTTTATAAAATCATCATAATGAATAATTTTTGCTCGAATAAATCCTTTTTTGAAATCTGTATGAATTGCTGAAGCAGCTTCATATGCTGTGCATGGATTAGGAATTGTCCAAGATCGAATTTCTTTTTTTCCTACCGTAAAAAAACTTTGTAAGTTTAACAGCTTATAAGTTTCTTTCAGTACTTGATTTATTCCCATCCAATTCTTTTTCAAAGATACAATTACAAAAGTGGAATTTTCCATTTTTACTATTTTTTTCATAGTTTCTAGATGTAAATTATTTTGATAATTTAACTTATCATCCACATTACATACATAAATAACAGGTTTTATAGTCAGTAACTGTAAATCTTTGATATGTTTCTTATCATCTTTTTGAAATGGATACATTCTAATATTTTTTCCTTTCTTTAAAAAAGAAAGAATATCTTTTAAGATATGTGTATGTTGGTTGACTTCGTTTTTTTTAGTAATTTTTTCTAATCTTTTTTCTATCGTTTCTAGATCTTTTAATTGTAATTCCATATCAATAATTTCTTTATCTCTAATAGGATTAATTTCCCCTTCCACATGAATAATGCTTACATCGTGAAAAAAACGGATCATATGTATGATAACATTTGTTTCACGAATATGAGATAAAAATTTGTTACCTAAACCTTCTCCTTTATGTGATCCTCTTATTAATCCAGCTATATCTACTATCTTTATTTCAGATGGAATTATTTTGGTGGGATTAATAATTTTTTTTAGTTTGTATAATCTATCATCTGGAACTTTCGTAATTCCATAATTAGGTTCTATGGTACAAAAAGGAAAGTTCTCTGATGAAACTTTAGAGTTAGAAATAAGATTAAAAAATGTCGATTTTCCTGTATTAGGAAGACCTATAATTCCACATTTCATGATCTATTTTTAGATGTTAGTTTAATATAAAAAATTACAATTTTTTATTTGAAAAGAAGTATTATTTTGTTAAATAATAATATGAATGAGGATAAAAAAATTCCGTTTTGGAAACATATTGAAGAATTAAGAAAACATGTAATTCACTGTTTATTTGCTATACTCATATCAATGATTATTTTAATGAATAATAAAAATATTATATTTGACTGTATTATTTTTGCTCCATCAAAAACGGATTTCATTACTTACCGTATACTTAAAAAAGTATCTGATTCTTTTTTAGGAATACATTTGAATTCTGTTTATTTTTCTTTTTTACACAAAAATTTAGAAATACAAAATAGACAAATATTTGGACAATTCAATATTTATATATGGACTTGTTTTGTAGGAGCAATTATTTTATCCTTTCCTTATGTTTTTTATGAATTTTGGAAATTCGTAAAACCAGCTCTTTCAGATGAAGAAAAAAAATATTCTATATGGATATTAATTACAATCACTGTTTTGTTTTTATTAGGAGTTTTTTTTGGTTATTTTATATTATGTCCATTTTTAATTCATTTTGGATATTCTTTTAAAGTAAGTGATGTTCCAAAAAATATATTTGATTTATCAGATTATATTTCTTTAATTGTACACTCAGTATTTTCTATGGGTATTATTTTTTTGTTTCCATTTTTCATATTTTTCCTTACTAAAATGGAATTAATATCCCATTCATTTTTAAGAAAATACAGAAAACATGCTTTTTTGATTATGTTAGTTATAGCATCTGCTATAACGCCTGGAGATATTTTAAGTACAATCATAGTCTTAATTCCTATCCTGATACTTTATCAAGTGAGTATATGTATATCTTTTTATACAAACAAAAATAAAAAAGTCTCTTGATTCTTTCTTTAGAGACTTTTTTTTTGTAATGTATTTATTGTGATGATTTTCGTGTTATAATTTCAACACGACGTCCTTTTTTCTTTCCAACACCTAATCCTCTAATTTCTATCCTAGAGGGATCTACACCTTTAGAGACTAAAGCTTCAAATACAGAATTTGCCCTTTTTATAGATAAAATTTTATTATAATGTGGTTTTCCATGAGCATCTGCATATCCATTTATATAAAATTTAGAGTCAGGAATATGATGGATCATAATTTCAGAAATTTTATCAATAATTTTTAAATAACGAGGAGATAATGAAGATTTTCCCAATTCAAATAAAATTGGACTAAAAACTACATTAGGAATAGGGGTAGGGATAGGGCATCCTTTATTTTCTTTTTTTCCAAATTTATTAGGACACTTGTCTTCATAATCTGGAATATTGTCGAAATCTGTATCAGGACAACCTTTAAATTTTCTTAATCCAAATTGGTTTGGGCAAAGATCCTCCTTATTTAAAATTCCATCATTGTCTGAATCTTCATTTAAAATTCCATCATTGTCTGAATCTTCTTGATGATCATAGAAGTTTTTTTCTTTTTCATCTTCTACTTCTACAAAGTTTTTTTCTTTTTCATCTTCTACTTCTACAAAGTTTTTTTCTTTTTCAGAAGAAGGAATAAAAGAATTATCATATTTATCATGATTATTAGGATCAATATTAGATTGAAAATTACCAAAACGTAAAATCAACCCTATGTCATGTTTCCAAAAATTTAAATAATCTATTGATCTTTTCACAAATACATGGTTATAAGTAGTTTGAAAGTTAATTCCGAAATTGGATATTATCCATAAGTTTAAACCTAATCCACCGTCTAATAGAGGAAAGTTCTGTTTTTTTGTTTTAAAAAATTTTTCATCTGAAACTTTTAACTCTCTATAAATATAACCATTGGTTTTATGAATACCCATTCCTAACCTAAGATAAGGGTCTAATTTGTAATTAGGAGGTAAGATATATAAATTAATTCCATGACTCAACTTCATGAAAGGAATATCTATTAAATTCCACCTTATATTATTTACCATTCCTGATGATCCCTCTAAATAAAAGCCTATATATTTATTTATTTTATATTTTAATTCTAAGTTAGAAATAGTAGGAAAAAAGCTATTATTTGTTTTTACAAAAAAATTTTTAAAGGGATTAAAAGAAGATGTTATAGGATAATAATTTATATCTTGTAATCCTATTTGAATAAACCATTTTTCTTTTTCTTTTTCTTCTTTTTTCGAATCTTGGGAATAGACAGACGAAAAAGAAAAAAAAGTAAATAAAGCAACAATAAAAAAATTGACGTTTTTCATAAAACTATAATTTCTTTAAAACATAAAACAAATATAAATATTTGATTTCAAACCAATATAAATATTTGATTTCAAACCAATAAATTTTATTTTATATACGATTTTTAAATTTGAAAGATTGTTTATTTTCTCTAAATAAGTCCTTTTTTCGTATAAACTCACGTTTATCATATATTTTTTTTCCTTTTGCTAAAACTATTTTCATTTTTATATATCCTCTTTCATTAAAAAATAATTCAATAGGAATTAAAGTCAAACCTGGATTTTTTAATTTTTTGTTAATTTTTGTTAATTCTTTTTTTTTTAATAATAATTTTCTTTCTCTTCTACTTGAATGATTCCAATTAGTTCCAAATTGATATTCAGATATATACATATTTACAGAATACAATTCTCCATTTTTTATTTGACAAAAACTATCTATTAGATTAACCATATTTTGTCTTATGGATTTTACTTCTGTACCAAATAACTGTATTCCAGCTGTATAGTATTCTAAAAAATGATATCTAAATCTTGCTTTTTTATTTAGAATACTCATAATTAATTGTTATTTTTGTGCTTCAAATAATGTAATCAAGTTAAGCCTTATTTTTTAAGGATAAACCAAAAATACAAAAATATACAAACAATATTGAAAAAATGAATGTACGTTATTTAAAAAATTTGTGTATTCAAGTAAGAAGAGACATTTTACGTATGGTAAATGATGCTAAATCTGGCCATCCTGGTGGATCTTTGGGGTGTACAGAGTATTTTGTAGCTTTATATCAAAAAATTATGCATTATAATCCAAATAAATTTTATATGGATGGTAAGGGAGAAGATCTTTTTTTCTTATCTAATGGACATATATCTCCTGTTTATTATAGTATATTAGCTCGTTCTGGATTCTTTTCAATCAAGGAATTATCTACTTTTAGAAAATTAAATTCTCGTTTACAAGGTCATCCGACAGTACATGGAGGACTTCCCGGAATACGAATTTCTTCTGGATCCTTAGGTCAAGGAATGTCTGTATCTATTGGTGCTGCTTTATCAAAAAAATTGAGTAAAGAATTTAGTAGTATTATTTATAGTTTACATGGAGATGGAGAGTTAAATGAAGGACAAATTTGGGAAGCTGTTTTATATGCAGGTTCTAGAAAAATAGATAATTATATTGCTACTATAGATTATAACGGACAACAAATAGATGGAAGTACAGATGAAGTGTTACCTTTAGGTAATTTGAAAAAAAAGTTTGAGTCTTTTGATTGGAAAGTTATAGAAGAATTAGAAGGAAACAATATTGAAAAAGTAATTAATGTTTTGAATCAGGCCAAGAAACAAATTGGAAAAGGAAAACCTATTTTAATCATTTTATATACCCAAATGGGATATGGTGTAAACTTTATGGTCGGAAATAATAAATGGCATGGTAAATACCCTAATACAGAAGAATTGAAGAAAGCTCTTTCCCAACTTCCTGAAACTTCTTTAGGAGATTATCCATTATAATATAATTAGGAATTTAGAATAGGAATTTAGAGATTAGAGAAAAGATTATGAAACAATATAAAAATAAAGGAATAAAAGAAACTAGAGCGGGGTTTGGAAAAGCTTTAACTTTTTTAGGGAAAACAAATCATAAAGTAGTCGCATTATGTGCGGATTTGACAACTTCTTTATTTATGGATCAGTTTTCTAAAGAGTTTCCTGAAAGATTTTTTCAAATAGGAATAGCGGAAGCCAATATGATTGGGATAGCTGCAGGACTTAGCATTGGTCAATATATTCCATTTACTGGAACATTTGCTAATTTTGCAACATCTCGTGTTTATGACCAAATACGTCAGTCAATTGCTTATTCTTACAAAAATGTCAAAATATGCGCTTCTCATTCCGGTCTAACTTTAGGAGAAGATGGAGCAACACACCAAAGCTTAGAAGATATAGGAATGATGAAAATGTTACCTGGTATGACTGTTATTAATACTTGTGATTATAATCAGACTTATGCAGCTACTTTAGCAATATCTAATTACTTAGGTCCAGTATATTTACGTTTTGGTCGTCCTGCTGTAGCTAACTTTACAGATGAAAATCAAATATTTGAAATAGGAAAAGCAATAACTCTAACAGAAGGAAAAGATGTTACTATTGTTAGTACAGGACATTTAGTATGGGAGTCTTTAGAAGCGGCTAGAATTTTATATGAAAAAAATGGAATAGAATGTGAAGTGATTAATGTTCATACAATTAAACCTTTAGATGATAATACAATTTTGAAATCTGTTAAGAAAACAAAATGTATTGTTAGTGCAGAAGAACACAATTATTGGGGGGGGTTAGGAGAAAGTATTGCCAGAGTATTAACTACCCATATTCATAATGAAAAATATTCCGTTATTCATAGTTTAGTGGCTGTTAATGATACTTTTGGAGAAAGTGGTAAACCTATGGAACTATTAGAAAAATACAATATTAATCGTAATTCTATTATCAATCACGTACAATTTGTTATTAGAAAAAAAATAAAAAATAAATCTTGGAAATAAAAAATTTACAAAAATTAGTTCATAAGTGGATAATCAATCATGGAATTCGTTATTTTAGTATTTTAACTAACACAATTCTTTTATCTGAAGAAGTTGGTGAAGTTTCTAGAATTATTGCTAGAAATTATGGGGAACAATCGAAAAAAAATGGTAAAGAAAAAGAAAAAGAAAATGAAGATCTTGGAGAAGAATTATCAGATGTATTATTTATCATAATTTGTTTAGCAAATCAAACTGGAATTAATTTGGAAGAATCTTTTCATAAGAAATTGAAAAAAAAGGAAATAAGAGACCATAATAGGCATCATAAAAATAAAAAATTAAAATGAAATATGTCTTCTTACATCAGAATTTATAAAAAAAAAAGAAATTTCTTATATGGTTCCATATCTATAACAGGTTCTAAAAGTATATCTAATCGTCTTTTAATTTTAAAAGCTATTTACAAAGATGATATTCAAATTGAAAATATTTCTAATTGTGAAGATACAGAGATATTAAAAAAAAGTTTGATTAATTCTTCAGATATATTAGATATTCATCATGCTGGAACTGCTATGCGTTTTTTAACTTCTTATTTTTCTATACAAGAGGGAAAAAAAGTGATATTAACAGGATCAAATAGAATGAAAGAAAGACCTATTTTTATTCTCGTAGAAGCTTTAAGAAAGCTAGGATCAAAAATTGATTATTTGGAAAAAGAAGGGTTTCCTCCAATACAAATTTTTGGAAAAAAAATTTTAGGAGGTGAAATAGATATGAATGCAAAGGTTAGTAGTCAGTATATAAGTTCTCTTATGTTAATAGCCAGTCAGTTTAAAATGGGTTTAAAAATCTTTCTCAAAGAAAACATTACATCTATTCCGTATATAAAAATGACTTTTGATTTACTAGTTTTGGCCGGAATAAAAGCTGATTGGAAAGGAAGAATTATCCATATTTATCCAGTAAAGAATAAAGATAAAAAATATTTTTATGTAGAATCAGATTGGAGTTCTGCTTCTTACTATTATTCTATGGCAACTGTTTCAAAAAAAAGCCATATTATTTTACGTTCATACAAAAGTACTAGTTTGCAAGGAGATAAAGAAGTCTATTTTATATATGATAAACATTTTGGGGTTTCTACTATTTTTGATAAAAATACAATAATATTAAAGAAAAAATCAAATTTTGTATTTCCAAAATTTATTGAATTGGATTTAAATAAAACACCAGACATTGCTCAAACTATTGTTGTAACTTGCGCGGCAATTGGTATAAAATGTAGTTTAAAAGGATTAGAAACATTGAAAATCAAAGAAACAGATAGATTACAAGCATTAAAAGAAGAACTTTTAAAATTTGGAGTGATCATAACAATTACGAATTCTAGTTTAGAAATAACAGATTTTTATAGAAAAAAAATAAGTTCTGTTATCAAGATTAAGACTTATCAAGATCACAGAATGGCAATGTCTTTTTCTACATTTGGATTATGTTATGATTTTCTAGAAATAGAAGACCCTAATGTTGTAGAAAAATCATATCCTAATTTTTGGAATGACTTAAAATCTTTAGAATTCTTAATTGATTCTTATGAAGAATAAAGAAGAATTCTTCTTGCCATGATAAATCTATGATTCCAATATTTTTGATATAATTGAGATATAATTATACCACTGGATGTAGACGCGTGAATAAAAAATATCTTACGATTGCTGATGTGTACTACCATTCCTACGTGGTTTATTTTTTTATTTAGTTTTGTTGAAAAAAATAATAAGTCTCCTTTTTCTATTTTATCTTTAGGTACAAAAGTACCTATTTTAGCTTGATTAGAAGAAATACGCGGTAAAAATATATGATAACAAGAAAAAATATTTTTTATGAATGCAGAGCAATCTAATCCATATTTATTAGTACCTCCATATCTATACGGAGTAAACATGTAATTTTTAGCTTTTTTTATGATAGATTCTATTTGTTCTTTAGAAAACAGTTTTTGATTGAAAAATTCAAAATAATTTTTTGAATTATTTTTTCTATTATATAGATTTTTTTTTCTGAAATAAATTTTTTCATATTTTTTATTATATTTCACATTCCCATATAACGAAATGGAATAATAAAAAATAAGAAATAAAATAATTTTATAACTTATAACAGACTTTTTTTTATTTTAAAAAATCGTAATAACCGTACAATTTTTATGAGTAAAAATAAAATAAGAACAAAACAAATAGATTGATAAATCTAAACAAAATACTTGTATTAAATATAAAAAAAATTTAATTTGTGACAATAAATTATTTTTATTGGCCCATTCGTCTATTGGTTAGGACGTCAGGTTTTCATCCTGGAAAGAGGGGTTCGATTCCCCTATGGGCTATAATCATTTTTATTTATTATGGCAAATCATTTATCTTCCTTTAAAAGAATCAGACAGAATCGTACTAGACGTTTGCGTAACAAGTATGTGTATAAAAGTACTAAGACAGCTATAAAAAAGTTTTTAGTAGATAGAAAAAATAAAAAACAATATTCTATTGTTGTTTCCATGATAGATAAACTGTCGAAAAAAAATATTATACATATGAATAAAGCTGCTAGATTGAAAAAAAAATTGACTAAAAAATTAAATTAAAATAATTTTTTTATCATGGATGCGCATGGATAAGGTAAGATATATTTTCATTGATTATCAAAATTTTTATACAAAATAAAATTCGTTTTACATTCTATTCATTAGAATATCCATAATAATATTGGTTTTTTTTATTTTTATCTGTATTTAAAATTTCTTTTCTTTTTAATTTGAATATGATAGAATATGGGAATAAGTCCATTATCTCCGATAGGAATATTCGATTCTGGAATTGGCGGCCTTCTTATAGCTAAAGAAATGAAAATTCAGATGCCAAATGAAGATTTTATTTATTTTGGTGACACAAAAAATATGCCTTACGGAGAAAAATCTAAAGAGTTTATTAGAGGTAATTCAATAAATATCGCTTCTTTTCTTTATAAAAAAAAATGTAAAGCTTTAGTTATAGCATGCAATTCTATTGCATCTAATGCTTTGGATCTAATTCAAAAAAAATTTCATAGAAAAATATTAATATTTAATGTCATAGATCCTGTAGCAAAAAATACAATTTTTCTTTCTTATAAAAGAATAGGAATAATTGCTACACCTGCTACTATACATTCAAATTATTATACAAAAAAGATAAAAAAACATTATCATCATTTAGATGTGGTTCAAATACCTACACCTTTATTAGCACCTATTATAGAAAATGGGTGGGAAATAAAAAAAATAAATTCTATCGTAAAAAATTATTTAAATCGTCTAAGATCAATAGACGCAATATTATTGGCTTGTACTCATTATTTATTCTTGAAGAAAGAGATAGAAAATTTTTATCATGGAGAAGTTCATTTAATTGATATACAAAAAATAGTAGTGAAAGAAATAAAAGAAAAATTAAGTGAAAAAAAATTGTTATGTTTATATCCTACCTATAATAAATTTCCTATTTTTTATACGTCTAGTCCTATTCCCTTTTTTTTCAAGAAAAAAGTCCGAATTCTTTTCGGAAAAAAAGTGTTTTTCAAAACACATATTTTCAATTATGTCTAATTTGTGCGTCTATCACAGCTAAAGTAGCTAAATTAACTATTTCTTCTATACTTGATTGCATTTGCATAACATGTGCTGGTTTACGCATTCCTAACATAACAGGACCTATAGTTTGAACATCTCCTAATCCTCTAATAAATTTATAAGTTAAATTTCCTGATTCTAAATTTGGAAAAATAAAAATATTTGCTCTTTTTTTAACAAGTTTAGAAAAAGGAAATTTACTAGATAGTAAAAATTCATTTAAAGCAAAATCAGGTTGTACTTCTCCATCTACTATCAAGTTTGGATATTTTTTATGTAAAAAAGATACTGTTTGAGAAACTTTGGAAGATGTTTTTGAATTAGATGAAAAGTTTTGAAAAGACAACATAGCTATACGTGGTTCAATATCAAACTTTTTAACTACGTTAGCAGCCATTATGGCTATTCTAGCTAATTCTTTACTTGTAGGATCCGGAATAACAGCTGTATCTGCTAAAAATAAAGGCCCACGTTTTGTTAATAAAATCATCATTCCTGCCGTTTTGTGAACAAAATCAGCTTTACCTATTACTTCTAACATAGGACGTAAACTTAATGAAAAACTCCTAGAATACCCCGTAATAACAGCATCTGCTTTTTCTTGATCCACCATCATAGCTCCAAAATGATCATTGGTTCGCATACGGATTTTCGAATCATATAAAGTTAAACCTTTTCTATTCCTTCTTTTCCAAAGAATTTTGGCAAAATTTTCTACTTTTTCTATATTTTCTTCTTTTTCTGGATCTACAATTTCCAATTCAATATCTAAATTATTTTCATTAATTAAACGTTTAATACGATTTTCATTTCCTAATACTATGGGAACAGATATAATGCCTTCTTCGCGAAGAATTTGAACAGATTTTAAAATATCATATTCTTCTCCATTACAAAAAATAACTTTTTTAGGATTTGTACGTGCTCTATTTTGAATCATTCGAAGCATTTTACTTTCATATCCCATTCTATCGAGTAGTTTTTCTTGATATTTTTTCCAGTCTAAAATAGGATTTCTTGCTACACCAGAATCCATTGCCGCTTTTGCTACAGCAGGAGAAACACGAGTAATTAAACGATTATCAAAAGGTTTTGGAATAATATATTCTTTTCCAAAAGAAAGATTTTTTTTATTGTAAACAATATTTACCTGTTCTGGAACAGGTTCTTTTGCTAAAGAAGATATAGCATATACTGCCGCAAGTTTCATTTCATCATTTATAACATTAGCATGGACATCTAACGCTCCTCTGAATATATAAGGGAATCCTAACACATTATTCACCTGGTTTGGATAATCACTTCTTCCTGTAGCCATAATAACATCTGGACGTGCTTTAATAGCTAAGTTATAATCTATTTCTGGATCAGGGTTAGCCATAGCAAACACAATAGGATCTTTTGCCATACTTTTTAACATGCTAGGTGTGAGTACTCCTCCTATAGATAAACCTATAAAAACATCCACTCCATTAATAGCTTGTTCCAATTTTTTAATTGGATAAATATTTACGGAAAATTCTTTTTTTTCTTTATTTAGATCTTTCCTCGAAATATGCAATAACCCCTTACTATCAAACATGAGAATATTTTCAGGTTTAACTCCAAGTTTTTTATATGTTCTTGCACAAGAAATAGCTGCAGCTCCAGCTCCATTAACTATCATTTTAATTTCATTAATCTTTTTTCCTACATAAGTGGTCGCATTGAGCAATGCAGCACCAGAAATAATAGCTGTTCCATGCTGATCATCATGCATAACAGGAATATTAAGTTCTTTTTTAAGTCTTCTTTCTATTTCAAAAGCTTCTGGCGCTTTTATATCTTCTAAGTTAATTCCACCAAAAGTAGGAGAAATTGCTTTGACTGTTTCTATAAATTTTTCTGGATCCGATTCATTTATTTCTATATCAAAAACATCAATACCTGAAAATATTTTGAATAAAAGAGCTTTACCTTCCATTACAGGTTTAGAAGCTAATGCTCCAATGTCACCAAGACCTAATACAGCGGATCCATTAGTTATCACTGCTACAAGATTTCCTTTAGATGTGTATTTATACACTTCTATAGAAGAACGAGCAATTTCTTTACAAGGTTCAGCGACTCCAGGTGAATAAGCAAGAGATAAGTCTCTTTGACTACTATATTTTTTTGTAGGGGTAATTTGTATTTTTCCAGAAGGAAACTGACTATGATAACTTAAAGATTCTTTTCGAAGATTACTTATATTTTTTCTCATTATATTTAATAAAATTAAAATTTTGAAAACAAAAAAAATATTTATTTATTCCAAAATAAATCTTTTTCAAAAAAATATTTTTTATTTGTTTTCCATCTGATTATAAGCCTATAGTGTCCTTTTTTTAAAAATTTTTTAGGAATCAATAATATCTTTTTGGAAGATTTTGATATTTCAAAAGATTGCGAAAAATCCAAATCTTTAGAAGAAAATCTAAGTAAAGTAAAAAAACCAGAAATATTATTGTTAACAGGAGGAAATATTATCTCAATTCCAGAATAAAAAATAAAAACTTTTATTTCTACAGGAAGTTCTGACGTATTCTTTTTCTCATTTATAATTTCTTGATATTTCATTTCTTCTTCATAATATCTATCTGTCATAAGTTGACTTCCTACATGTGGAAAAAAAAAAGTAATGTAAATAATAAAGGTAATAAAAATAAATAAAGATAACATAATTCCAATATCCCAACTGAACTTTATTTTCATAATAAAAATTTTTTTTACAAAAAAATAAATAAATTACATTTTACTCCATTTTGTTATTTTTATTCCTTGAGGAGCTTTCCCTGCTAAAGGTTTTTTAGATTTTTTATTTATAAAATAAACATAACTGGATATTTTTTCAATATCATTTCCTTTAATTTCTCCTGATTTACCAAAAGCACGCATAGTTGGATTATTGACACTTCCATTCCATATTACAGAATATATATTTTTGAATAAATCCTTTTCTTTTTTATTAATCCAGTAATCATCTGTTAAATTAGGCCCTATATTTCCACTTCCATCCGATTGATGACAAGTAGCACAATTTTCATCAAAAAGAATTTTTCCACTATTGATTAAATTTTCTTTAAAAGAAGCATTTTCTATAGTTACTTGTGGACTGTTTTTTTCAAAAATCTCAATTTCTTTTAATTGATTTTTATAAGCTATATCATATTCTTTGTAAGGATTAGAGTAATCTATTAACAAATAAGAAAAAAAATAAATTGCGGAAAAAACAATTGTTAAATAAAAAAGATGGATCCACCACATAGGTAATTTATTATCCAATTCTATAATTCCATCAAATCCATGATCTATTTTTTTAACTTCATTATGAGTCATCCTTTTATAATCGTAAAATATAAATTTGTAAAGCCTATAAAAATAATTCCCTTCATTTTCTTCAAAAATTTTTTTCCTTTCTTCTTTTGAAAAAGATTGTAATTTTTTTCTAAAAATTAAATTATTAATAGATTCTAAAATATACAATAATATCGTAGTTATACTAACAAAAAATATAGTAACAGGATGTACTAAATAAGATATGTGATTATAACTTACAAAAAATACATAAAGCATAAATATAATAACAGATAAAAAAGAAGGAATCATAATAAAAGAAGGAATTTTAGATCTCATAACCTTTTATTTCTTTCTAAAGGAATCAAACTTATTTTACGATAATATTTATTAGATCTTGAAAACACAAAAAATATTACAAAAAAAAATGATAATAAAAATAAAATCAACATAATAGATTGAAAAATACCTATATTTTTTTCTCCTGTAAAGTATTGTTTTAAAAAACTTATCATTATTTTTCTTTTTTTTTATTAAGATTTTATATCTGTACCTAATCTTTGTAAATAAGCAATAAGAGCTATAATTTCTCTTTCTTCTAATGGGATAAATTTTTCTTTTTCTATTTTTTTTTGTTTTTCTATTTCTTTTTTTAAACTGGGATATTCTTTATAAATATCATGTACGATTTGATTTGCTTGGTGATCCATATCTTGATTTACATTTTTTATATATTTTAAAGTATATGGAACACCTAATTTTATCATTGCTTTTATTTTTTTATCTGTATTGGATCTATCCAATTTGTTATAAATCAACCAAGGATACCTCGGCATAATAGATCCAGGAGAAGTAGAACGAGGATTGTACATATGATTGAAATGCCAAGAATTAGGATTTTTTCCTCCTTCTCTAGCTAAATCCGGACCTGTTCTTTTAGAACCCCAAAGAAATGGATGGTCATATACAAATTCTCCAGCTTTAGAATATTCTCCATAACGAACAACTTCATCTCTAAACGGACGAACTTGAGCACTGTGACAAGCATTGCATCCTTCTCTAACAAATAAATCTCTTCCTTCTAATTCTAAGGCTTTATAAGGTTTGATATTATGAATAGTAGGGACATTAGACTTGATTACTAAAGTAGGAATAATTTCAATAAAACCTCCAATAGCTATTGCTACAAAAGAAAGAATTGTAAATTGTATTGGTTTTTTTTCTAACCACCCATGAAATGTTTCACTCTTATTTTTTGTATCTGTATTACCATAAAATGGATCACACTTGAATTCTTCATTATTTAATGAATAACCTTGTTTAATTGTTCTAAAAATATTATAAATCATTAGAATGAAACCCAAAAAATAAATAATTCCACCTAAAAATCTAATTTTATAAAATGGTATAATAGATAAAACAGAATCTAAGAAATTTTTATAAACTAAAGTTCCATCAGGATTGAATTTTTTCCACATACCAGATTGTATAACAGATCCAAAATACATAGGAAAAATGTATAAAATAATCCCTAAAACACCAAACCAAAAATGAATATTTACCAATAGTATGGAATATAATTTTGTGTTCCATATTTTCTGAGTTAACCAGTATATGATTCCAAAAGCCATAAAACCATTCCATCCTAAAGTTCCTAAATGAACATGAGCAATAACCCAATCTGTAAAATGTCCTATAGAATTTAGAGTTTTAGTTGCTAACATAGGTCCTTCAAAAGTAGCCATCCCATAACAAGTAATTCCGACTACAAAAAATTTTAAAATAGGGTTCGTTTTCATTTGATTCCAAGCACCTCTTAAAGTAAGTAAACCATTTAACATTCCACCCCAAGAAGGCGCAATCAACATAATTGAAAAAATAGTACCCAACATTTGAGCCCAATTAGGAAGAGATGTATACATCAAATGATGAGGTCCGGCCCAAATGTATATAAATATCAATGACCAAAAATGTATAATAGAAAGTTTATAAGAAAAAATGGGTTGATTAGATGCTTTTGGAACAAAATAATACATTAAACCCAATATAGGTGTAGTTAAAATGAATGCTACTGCATTATGACCATACCACCATTGCATTAAAGCGTCTTGTACTCCAGCATATATAGAATAACTTTTGAAAGATAAAAGAGATATAGGTAATTCAAGATTGTTAAATACATGTAACATACCTACGGCTACCCATGTTCCTAATAAAAACCAAACACTAACATATAAATGTTTAATTTTTCTTTTCAGAATACTGCCAATTATATTAATTCCATAAATAATCCAAATAAAAAACACTCCTATATCTATGGGCCATTCATGTTCAGCATATTCTTTACTTGTATTAATTCCTAATAAAAAAGTAATCCAAGTAGAAATAATAAATATTTGCCATCCCCAAAAATGAATCCAACTGAGAAGATCACTAAAAATTCTAGTTTTCAATAGACGTTGTAAAGAATAATAATAACCAGTGAAAATAATATTTCCTACAAAAGCAAAAATAGCAGTACTTGTATGTAACATTCTCCATCTCCCAAACCCTATGATTCCCTGAGAATTTTTCAGATTTTCTCCAAAAATAAGTTCAGGAATTTCAGGAGAAAATAATAATAAAGCTATAAATAATCCAGCTAAAAATCCAACAAGTGCCCAAAATATCGTAGCATATAAAAAAGCTTTTACTATACTGTTATTATAATAATATGTTTTTAATTTCATCCAAAAATTTAATTTTTTTCAAAATCATCAATTAAAATTCTTACACTGGGAGATTCATAATCATCAAATTGTCCAGAATAAAGACCAATTAAAAAAAATATAAGAAAAAATGCTCCCAAAGAAATACTAGATAATATCATAATAATTAATATATCCATAAAAAAATTAAAATGTCAATTTTCGTGAAATAATCCAAGTAGATATAAGAGAAAAAAAAATAACAGAAAAAGAACTTAAAGGCATTAAAATAGCAGCTATAAGAGGTTTTAAATTTCCAGTTATTGCAAAAAAAATTCCTATAATGTTATAAAATAAACTAATCATAAAATTGAAAAATACTAATTTTGTAGAAATTTTGGATATTTTCAAAAATAAAAAAATTTGATTCAAACAATTAGATTGCATAAAAGCATCACAATTTGGAAAAAAAGTAGTTGGATTTTCGGATATAGCAACTCCGACTTCACTTTGATTCAATGCAGCACAATCGTTAATTCCATCTCCAAACATCATAATTTTTTCTCCTTTTTTTTGTAATTTTTTAACATGATTTAATTTATCTTCTGGACTTTGGTTAAAATAAACTTTACTATCTCTTGGTAAGATTGATTTTAAATATTTTTTTTCTAAATCATTTTGATCTCCAGAAAGAATAAGAATTTTGTATTCTTTTAAATCTCGAAACATTTTTTCTATTCCCTCACGATAATAATTTCTAAATAAAAAATAACCTATCAATTGATTATTTATAGAAATAAAAACTGTTGTTTGGTTTATTTCATTTTTATTTTCTGTAATTCCTAAATATTTTTTAGATCCGATCTTAACCGGTATGTTTTTTTTTATAAAACCTTCTACTCCTTTACCTAAAATTTCTTTAAAATTTTCTATAAAATAGAAATTTTTTATGGACAATTCTGATAATATTTTTTGGCTTAAAGGATGACTTGAATGTTTCAATAAAGAAGCAATAATTTTTTTTTCTTCATTTTTCATATTTCCCACAAAAAATATTTTCTCTTTATTGAGATCTGTTATTGTTCCAGTTTTATCAAAAATCAAAGTTTTAACTGAAGAAATCCTTTCCATTGTAAAAATATCTTTTACATAAAAACCTTTCTTGGAAAAGAAACGTATAATATTTCCAAAAATTAATGGAGTGGAAAGAACTAAAGCACAAGGACAAGTAATAATCAAAACGGAAAAAATTGTTTGAAAAACTTTTGAAACATCATTATTAAACGACCAATATATTCCAGTTATAAGGGAAATTATCAAAACTGTAGGAGTAAAATACTGACTAAATTTAGTAGATATAGAATTTAAATCAAACAATTTTTTATGAAATCCCATATTTGATTTACTCTTATTCCACAACAGACTTAAATAACTATGATCCACATTTTTAATTACTTTTATAACGATAGCTTCTCCCCTTTGTTTAGAACCAGCATAAATTCGTTCTCCTATTTTTTTATTAATCAAATAAGATTCTCCTGTAATAAAACTATTATCTAATATAGCATTTCCTTTTATTAGTACAGAATCAGAAGGAATAATTTCCTCATTTTTGATCAAAATCATATCTTCTTTTTTTAAAGAAGAAAGCAAAATTTTTTCTTCTTTTCCATTGCTATATACTTTCGTTATTAAAGCTGGATAAAAAGATTTATAATTTTTGTTAAAAGATAAAATTTTATTATGAGTATGTATTTGAAATATTCTACTCATAAGTAGAAATAATGAAAAACTAGAAAGGCTATCAAAATAACCAGGACCTAAATCAAAAAAAACTTCATAACAACTCCATAAAAAAAGAACTAATATTCCAACAGAAATTGGGACATTCATATTTATAACATTTTTTTTTAATCCTAAAAAAGCATGTCTGATATGATCAGAAAAAGAAAATATTCCTACAGGAAAAGATAAAATTAACATTAAATAATGGAAAAAACTCCGGTTTTTTACGAACCATACATCTTCTTGTTTAGCGCCAAAATATTCTGGAATAGCTAAAAGCATAATATTTCCAAAACAGAAAAAATAAATAGCTAGTTTTCCTATTAATTCTCTTCCAAATAAATTGAAATTATTTCTTCTATTTTCTAGAGATTCAAAATTAACAGATGGTTTATATCCTATGTTATCAAGAAATTTAGCTATATCACTTAACTTAAGTTTAACATTATTAAATGTTATCCAAACCTGTTTACTAGAAAAATCAACAGTAGAATTCAAAATATTTTTATTTATGTTTGGTAGGTTTTCCAAAATAAAAATACAAGAACTACAATAAATAGAAGGAATTAAAAAACGGACTGTAGTAATATTTTTATGATTAAAATCAATTATTTTATCTGCAATCTTTTCATTATCAAGAAAATCAAAAATATTCTTTGTTTTCATATTTTCATATCTTAATGATGTAAGTACATATATTTTTTCATGTAATCATGTTATAATAAACCAACTCTTAGTTGGATTCCTGTATATATTTTTGATATTCTTTTGAAGACATTAATTTATCATATTCTTCAATGTCTATAATTTCTATACGAATAATCCATCCTTCTTTATAAGAACTTTTGTTAATTAATTCTGGTTTAGATAATAATTTTTTATTAATTTCAAGAACGCTACCTGAAACAGGCATAAACAAATCTGAAACAGTTTTTACTGCTTCTATTGTCCCAAATGAGTTTTCTATTTTAATTTTATTTCCTATTATGGAATCTTCTATATCCAAATAAACAATGTCTCCTAACTCATTTTGAGCAAAATGAGTAATACCTATACAAGCTTGATTTTTATCATTGGGTATACTTATCCATTCATGATTTTTACTATATTTTAAATTATTAGGATTCATATTTTTTTTTAATAACTTTTAAATTTTTCATTTAATTAGGATGATTCATTTTCATGTTGTTCAATTTTCTTTTTATGTAAATAAAAATTTTATAAAAAAAATGTAATTTTTTATTAAATATCCTGAACAAATAATTTTTATTGTTTTTTCTTATAAAATCCAAGTATTGATTAATTCTTTTTTCTATACTATAAGAAGAATTTTGATCAAATTTCCATAAATAATACTTTTCTATTTGATCAATTAATAAATTTGCATAATTTAGGGATGTAGCATAACCTGCTTTTTTTAATTCTAAAGCCCAGGCTTGATAATCATCTTTTTGAAGATGAAATAATTTTGAATAACGTGGTTGTTTCAAAAATTTAGAATGATCATGAAAAGATTCTTGTACGGAATTATACTTTCGAAAACATTCTTTTGGAAGATCATCATCATGATAATAAACATCTCCTATCCAATTCTTTCCACATTTGATTCCAAAATGATTATTTGTAGATTTTGATAAAGAACTATTTCCACTAGAAGATTCCAAAATACCTTGACCTAATTTAATACTAGCTGGTATTCCAAATTTTTCCATTTCTTCAATAGCAAAGACAGCATACTTTTTAATATATTCAATGACATTTTCTTCTTTTTTTTTATTCTCTTGTGAGTGTAAATGGAAAGAAAATAATGATATTATCAAAAAAAAATAAAAAAAATTTTTCATTTTTATTAACTTTTGATAAACAAAATTACATTTTTTTTTATATACTGATTTTTTCAATCTTAAGTAAAAAGATTCCATAATAAACCAGTTTTAATGAATAAATTATTATCATGAGAATTGTAAACATTATAAAATCCTATATTTTCTATACTGAAATAGAGTATAGTTCTGTTTATTTTAAAATTAAAAAAATAATTTATAAAAGGGGTCCCTCCAATTTCATTAATAGAAACACATTCTTTTTTAGAAGAAAAAGTTTGAAAATCGAAAGGATAATAAATTTTTTTGTAATAAAAATTGTTGAAATAATGAAAAGAAAAACCTGTTTGTATAAATAAAGCATCATGAAAGTAATTATCTTTGTAAAAGATCGTATTTCTATATAAAAAACTGGGAGCAGAAAAAACTAATGGATTTGAGTCATATTTATGATACAGAAAAATATTATTTATTTGAAATTTCCATATATCATATGTAGTTTTAATTTTAAATCCATATAATTGAACATGCTTACGAGATGATAATTTTTCCGTTTCTTGTTCTTGATCTTGAAATAAATGATTTAATCTAGATACATAAAAAGAAAGATAATATTTTTCTTCATGAGAATTTAAAGAAAAATTTATTGTTTCTTTCCGATTAAAGGACAGAATATTTTTTTGTTTATTATTATAATAATCTTGGTTTTTTTTTAAAATATAAATAGGAATAAAATTATTGTAAAAACCATAATCATTTTTGTCAATGCTTAATTGAGTTGAAATCCTAAATTTTGGAAATAGAAATGTATTCAATATGATATTTCCATTAAAAAAAGGTTTTTTAATATTATTATCTACAATCCATTTTCCATTTGAATAAAATTCAAAAAAATTGTTAATAGGATAATGAATTTTAGTTTGTATTGATAAATTATTTATATTCTTATTTTTATAAATACTATTATTAAATATTTGATAATATATTCTATCGAATATAGATCCTATTTCTAAATTAATCTTTCTATGATTTAGAATCAAAAATAAACCATTTCTTAAATAAGAATGTTTAATTTTTTCTTTTTGTAAATCTTGAAATATAGAATATTTTTCGTATTCCACATAGTTTTTTAATAAAAATGATTTGTTCTTTTCTTTTAAAGAAGAGATTTTTTTAATAAAGTTTATATAAAATCTATTATGAATTAATTTTTTATGATAAAATAAGATGTTTTTGCAATCCTTCCATTTTAGATTGGGAATTTCTTCTTTATCTTTTACATCAAATTTTTGATAAATATGATGACCCCATAATTTGTAATTATAATCATTTTGATCTTGATAATTAAAAGTATTTAAAATTAAATTTTTACTTTTTTCAGTCTCATTTTCTGATTCTGAATGAAAATTTCTATACTCTATAGAATAATTAGTGTTTTCATAAAAATTTTGTGAAAATAAACCACCCAACGTTTTTTCTTTTTTTAAAAAATCATTTATATAAAAAATTTCTGAAATAGGAGTTTTGACATCAAAATATTTAATTTTTTCACGGTAAAAAAAAATATCATTAAAAAAATGCATTTTTTTAGGCATATTTTCATTAAAATTTTCTTTTGTTATTTCTTCATTTATATTAGAGATAAGTAAATCTTTACCACCAATAAACAATAATCCAATATTATCATTTTTAAAAAAATTGTGAGAATGATATTTTTTTATAGAAAAATCATTTTCTATAAAAGTTCTCTTTCGATTTTTTTCTTCTGTCCAAAATTTATAATCCTGATAAGTAGGATGATAAAATCTTATATTTTCATTATCAAACATTTTTATTTGATTTTCATTATCAAACATTTTTATTTGATTTTCATTATCAAACATTTTTATTTGATTTTCATTAAAATGGAAGTTTATCATCTTTTTTTCCATACTTTGAGATCCAAAAAGGAATAAAATAGAAATGAATATTTTCATATAACTAAATTATGAATTACAATATTTATAATTAAAATCCATAAATAGGAAAAATTTATTTATATTTGCATAATGTAAATGTCATTTCTAAAAAAGAACTCTTCAATTTTATATTTATAATAATTAAGTTAAATGTTGTTGTATAACAATATTTTGAGGCTTGTCTTTATGACGGCCTTTTTTTTATCATTCAAAACACCATAAACCATGTTTAAATTTAATTTTAGAACTATTCAGAAAAAAATTTTTGCTGATAGTGTTACACCAATAGAATTATATTTAAAATTAAGAGATATTTTTCCTAATACATTATTATTAGAATATTCTGATTATCAAATTTTCAAAAGTAATTCTTCTATTATTTGTATTGATCCAATTTCTGAACTTATTTTAGATCAAAATGTACTACGAATATCATATCCTAATTGTGTTCATAAACATATTTTTATAAATGATAAATTAGATATACAAATTTTAATTGAAGACTTTTTTAAAAAATTTGAAAATGAAAATATAACCATTTCTTATTCAGGTTTATATGGATATATATCTTATGATAGTATTCAATATTTTGAAAAAATTCAATTTCATGCTCCAATTAAAAAAATATATGATCTTCCAAAAATACGATTTGGATTTTATAAAAACTTGATTGTGTTTCATCATTTTCAGCATGAAATATATGTAATTGAACATCAGTTTTATAACAATAAAAATGAAAAAAAGACAAATATCAATCAGTTGATTAAATTGATTAAAAAGAAAAATTTTCCATCTTTTCCATTTAAATCTGTAGGAATCCGTCATTCAAATGTAACAGATGTAGAATATAAAAAAATGGTATCTATAGGAATAAAAGCTTGTTTACGTGGAGATGTTTTTCAAATTGTATTATCCCGTCAGTTTCAACAAAAATTTATAGGAGATGAATTTAATGTATATCGTGCTTTGCGATTCATAAACCCTTCGCCATATCTTTTTTATTTCGATTATGGAAATTATAAATTATTTGGTTCATCACCTGAATCACAGCTTATTATCAATAAACAAGTTGCCTATATTAACCCAATAGCAGGAACAATGCGAAGATCAGGAGATAAAAATAAAGACAAACAACTATCCGAAAATCTTGAAAATAATCCAAAAGAAAATGCAGAACATGTTATGTTAGTAGATTTAGCGAGAAATGATCTTAGTAAAAATTCTTACAATGTAAAAGTAGAAGAATTTAAAGAAATCCAAGTATTTTCTCACGTATTACACATGGTATCTAAAGTATCCGGAAAGCTAGAAAAAAACATACCACTTATAAAAGTATTTGGAGATACTTTTCCTGCAGGAACTCTTTCTGGAGCCCCTAAGTACAAAGCTATGGAATTAATTGATAAAATTGAAAATCAACATAGAGGAATATATGGAGGCGCAATTGGTTTTTTTGGATTAAATAATTCTTGTATTAATACAGCCATAATTATTCGTTCTTTTATAAGTAAAAATAACATTCTATTTTTTCAAGCTGGAGCAGGAATTGTTTCTGATTCTAAAGAGGAGAAAGAATTAGAAGAAGTAAATAACAAACTTATGGCCTTATTTAAAGCTATAGAATTAGCTAAAAATATATGATAAAGTATTATGATGAATAAAATACTAATTTTGGATAATTATGATTCTTTTACTTATAATCTTGTTCATGCTGTAAAGAAATTAACAAAAAATCCTATACAAGTATCTAGAAATAATGAAATTAAACTCTCTGATATAGAAAAATATAATAAGATTATTCTTTCTCCAGGACCTGGAATACCCGATGAAGCACATATTTTAAAACCTTTAGTGAAAACCTTTGCTTCTACTAAAAGTATTTTTGGAGTTTGTTTAGGTCAACAAGCCATAGGAGAAGTTTTTGGAGCTACACTTCTGAACACAAAAAAAGTTTATCATGGAATATCTAGCATAATCGAAATAATAGATCCAAAAGAAATTTTATTTGAACAATTACCTAAAAAAATTCAAGTAGGTCGTTATCATTCTTGGATTATATCCCAAAATAATTTTCCTGAAGAACTTAAAATTACAGCAATTGGAGATAGAGGAGAAATTATGGCTTTACGTCATAAATGTTATGATGTACGTGGAGTACAATTTCATCCAGAATCTATTTTAACTCCATATGGAGAAAAGATTATAGATAATTGGTTGAATTTAAATTAATTATGAATAAAATATTAGAAAATCTTTTTTTAGAACAAACATTGACAAAACAAGAAGCTAAAAATTTTTTTATAGAATTATCAAAAGGTAATGTTAATAAAACACAAACTATAGCTATAGCTACTATATACAATATGAGATATCCTACTTTAGAAGAAATAAGAGGTTTTAGACAGGCTATGATGGAATTATCCATCAAAATAAATCTTACAGAATTTAATGCTATTGATATAGTAGGAACAGGCGGAGATGGAAAAAATACTTTTAATATTTCTACTTTGGCATGTTTTATAGTAGCAGGAACAGGGGAAAAAGTGATTAAACATGGAAGTTTTAGTTCTTCCTCTATTAGTGGGTCTTCAAATATATTAAAAGGATTAGGATACAATTTTACTAACAATGAAGAAAATTTGAAAAATCAATTGGATAAAGTAGGAATTTGTTATTTACATGCTCCCATATTTCATCCTGTATTGAAAACTCTATCTGTAATAAGAAAGGAATTAGGAGTTAAAACTATTTTTAATACACTTGGTCCACTATTAAATCCTGGTAAACCCAAAAATCAATTGTTAGGAGTTAATAATTTAGAATTAGCAAGAACATATTACTATATGTATCAAAATACAAAAAACAATTATGCTATTATTCATAGTTTAGATGGTTATGATGAAATAACACTCACTAGTGATATCAAATATTATTCTCCAAAAGGAGTACGACATTATTCTATAGAAGAATTAGAAATAGGAGAAAAAACAATTAAAATAAATCCAAATGAACTAAAAGGAGGAAAAAATACAGAAGAAAATATTCGTATATTTATGAGTGTTTTATCTGGAGATGGAACTTTATCTCAAAATAAAGTTGTTTTAATAAATGCCACATTTGCATTATGTTTGTTAAATCAAGATACTTTTGAAAATAATTATGATAAAGCAAAACGTTCATTAAAAAGTGGACAAGCAAAGAATATTCTAAAAAAATTATTAAGTTTATGAATATTCTTGAAAAAATTGTTTTCGTAAAACAAAAAGAAGTATCTAATAATAAAATTAGATATCCTATCAAAAAACTGGAAAAAAGTCTTTCTTTTGAAAGAAAAACTTTTTCTCTCGTAAAAAATATAAGAAATAGTCATACAGGTATCATTGCAGAATTTAAATGTAAATCTCCATCTAAAGGAGTTATAAATAAGGCGGTCTCAATAGAGAAAGTAATTAAAGATTATGAATTAGCAGGAGTTAGTGGAATATCTATTCTTACAGATCAGAATTTTTTTTCTGGTAAAAATGAAAATTTGGAAAAATCACGATCTATAGTTTCTATCCCTATCTTAAGAAAAGATTTTATTATTGATGAATATCAAATTATCGAATCTAAATCTATGGGAGCAGATGTAATTTTATTGATTGCTAGTATTCTTTCTAAAAATCAAATATATAACTTTTCAAAAGTTGCAAAAAGTATTGGTTTAGAAATTATTATTGAAATTCATGATGAATTCGAAATAAATAAAATAACGGATAATTTAGATATTGTAGGAATTAATAATCGAGATTTGCACACTTTTGTTATAGATCATAACAATTGTTTTAGATTATCTTCGAAAATTTCTAATAATTACATAAAAGTTGCAGAAAGTGGAATCGACGATATTAATTATATATTAGAATTAAAAAAACAAGGATTTAAAGGTTTTCTAATTGGAGAATTTTTTATGAAAAAAAAAAATCCTGGAATCTCTTGCAAAGATTTTATAAAATCTTTATCAAAAAAATTAAATAAAATCAATTGATCAATTATGAAATATAGATCATTAAAAATAAAAATATGTGGAATGAAATTTGACATACAAGAAATTTCTAATTTATTTCCTGATTTTATAGGTTTTATATTTTATCCTAATTCTCCTAGGTTTGTAGGTTTTGATTTTATGGTTCCAAATCTTAGGAAAGAAATATTAAAAACAGGCGTTTTTGTTAACGAATCAGAAGAAAACATATTAAAAATAAAAAATAAAAATAAACTAGATTTTATTCAATTACATGGAGAAGAAAGTCCTTCTTATTGTGAGAGATTATTCAAGAAAGGATCAAAGTTAATTAAAAGTTTTAGAATAAATAATTTTTTTTCTTTTCAAAATATTATAGATTATATTCCTTTTTGTTATTATTTTTTATTTGATAGTGATACAATTTATTATGGAGGTAGTGGGTGTAAATTTTGTTGGAATAAACTTAATGAATACACTTTTGAAGTTCCATTTTTTCTAAGTGGAGGTGTTGGAATACAAGATTTTAATAAAATTAAAAATTTTTTTCATTCGAAAATGTTTGGAATCGATCTTAACAGTAAATTTGAAGTATTTCCAGGAAAAAAAGACGACGTCAAGTTAAATACCTTTATAAAAAAAATAAGAGAATTATGAAATATTTTGTTGATGATAATGGATTTTATGGAGAATTTGGAGGTTCTTTTATTCCTGAAATGTTAAATCATAATATAACAGAACTACGATGCAGATACAAAAAACTTATTATAAGTTACGAATATCAAAAACTGTATAAAGAATTATTAAAAAATTATGTAGGAAGACCTACACCTCTATTTTTTTGCAAAAAATATTCTGACAAATATAACGCTAAAATTTATCTTAAAAGAGAGGATCTTAATCATACAGGATCTCACAAAATTAACAATGCTATAGGTCAAGTTTTATTAGCTAAAAAATTAGAAAAAAGAAAAATTGTAGCTGAAACAGGAGCTGGACAACATGGAGTCGCAACAGCTACTGTTTGTGCATTAATGAATTTAGAATGTATTATTTTTATGGGCGAAACAGATATACAACGTCAGTATAGTAATGTTATCAGAATGAAATCTCTTGGAGCTAAAGTGATTCCAGTTTTTAGTGGAGATAAAACGTTAAAAGATGCTGTTAATGAAGCCATTCGTTATTGGATTAATCATCCAAGCAGTTATTATCTAATAGGTTCTGCAGTAGGACCTCATCCTTATCCTCAAATGGTTGCAGATATACAATCCGTTATCAGTGAAGAAATAAAGATACAATTAAAAAAAATAGAAGGATTTTCTTCTCCTAATTATATAGTAGCTTGCATAGGTGGAGGAAGTAATGCTGCAGGGTCTTTTTATCATTTTTTAGATGATAATTCTGTTAAGCTTATAGCTGTAGAAGCAGCAGGTTTAGGTGTTAAAACTAAAAAAACAGCTGCATCTATTCATTGTGGATCTAAGGGAATATTACATGGAAGTATGACTTTTATTTTACAAAATCAAGACGGTCAAATTCTTCCTGCTTACTCTATATCTCCTGGATTAGACTACCCAGGTATCGGTCCTATGTTTTCTAATCTTTTTGTAAAAAAACGTGTAAAATTTTTATATTCTACAGATGAAGAAGCTTTACAAGCAGGATATGAACTAACTAAATCAGAAGGAATTATTCCTGCTTTAGAAAGTGCTCATGCATTAGCTGCATTAAAAAAAATTTCATTTCGAAAAAAAGATGTAGTAATTGTGATTTTATCTGGAAGAGGGGATAAAGATATTAATGTTTATGATAAATTTTTTACTAAATCATCAAATGATGAATAGAATACATAATTTATTTAAAAAAAAAAATAAAGATATATTATGCATTTATTTTACAGCAGGATATCCTTATTTAAATAGTACAACAGAAATTATCAAGGTTTTGCAAGATCTTTCTGTAGATTTGATTGAAATAGGAATCCCTTATTCTGATCCTTTAGCGGATGGAGAAATTATTCAAAAAAGTAATCAAATTTCATTAAATAATGGAGTAAGTATTTCATTATTATTTGATCAAATAGAAAGATTTAAAGAAAAAATAAAAATACCTATTATTCTCATGGGGTATTATAATCAATTTTATCAGTTTGGATCAAAAAAATTTTTAAAAAAATGTAAAAAATCAGGTGTTTCCGGATTAATATTACCGGATCTTCCAGTTGATATTTTCTTGCATGAATACCAGGACCTATTTAAAGAATATTTATTATCTATGATATTTTTAATTACTCCAAAAACAAATTCTTCCAGAATATTTATGTTAAGTCAAATTAGTAATGGATTTTTATATATAGTCTCTTCTACTTCTACTACAGGAAACGTAAATTCCTTTGGAGAGGAGCAGATATCATTTTTTAAACGTATTAATAAATTATCGATCACCATTCCAAAATTGATCGGTTTTGGAATTAAAGATAAAAAAACTTTTGACTTGTCTTGTCAATATGCTAATGGAGGGATTATCGGGAGTTCTTTTATTCAATCATTATCATTGAATAAAAATGAACTGAAAAAAAACATAAAAAAATATATAAAATCTATTAGATAGAATTAGATAGTTTTTTTCGATATCCAAAAATTATAGTACCTAATCGAACAATTGTACTTCCATATTCTATCGCTAAATTATAGTCTAGACTCATTCCCATAGAAAGAATATAATGACCGTATTTATTTTTAAATTCATTATATATACTTCGTAAGTATGAGAATTCATGATGAATTTTTTTTCCTCCTTTTAAAGATGCCATTCCCATTATTCCTATTATTTTTACATTTTTCATTTTCTTTAAAGTTTCGTTTTCCAATATTTTTAAAGCTTCTTGATAAGTAATTCCTGATTTATTTTTATTATTACAAATTTTTATTTGTAAAAGACAGTTTATGATTTTATTATTTTTCGATGCTATTTTATTGATTATATTAATTTGTTTTATATTTTGAACACTATGAATTAAATAAATAAAAGATATTATATATTTTAATTTATTACTTTGTATTCTCCCAATCATATGCCATCGGATATCTTTAGGTAATTTTTTATATTTGTATAACATTTCTTGAATATAATTTTCTCCAAAATCTCTATGTCCTATTTTATATAATTTTTTTATGGAATAAATATCTTGATTTTTAGAAACTGCTAGAATTTTTACATTTTTTGGAATTAATTTTTTGATTCTCAGAAATTTATTTTCTATCATATATTGGATTTATTTTCAATATGAAAATTTTTTTTCAAATTCTTTCATAATCTCAATGAGAAATTGAATACTTTTTAACGGAAGTGCATTATATATACTGGCACGATATCCACCTAAATATCTATGACCATCTAATCCTACAATATTTTCTTTTTTCCACATTTTATTGAATTCTTTTTCTAGATTCTTTTTTTTCAAAAAGAAAGAAACATTCATATCAGAACGATTTTCTTTATGTATTTTATTTTCAAATAAATTATTATGATCTATTTCATCATATAATAATTTAGCTTTATACTGATTTTTTTCTCCTAAAACAGAAAGACCTCCTTGATTTTCTATCCACTCTAAAGTCAACATAGAAGTATAAATAGAAAAAACATTTGGAGTATTTAAAATACTATTATTATGTATATGAATTTTGTAGTCCATATAAGAAGGAATATTTTTTCTGATTTTCTCCAAAATATCTTTTTTCACAATTACAATCGTCATTCCTGCAGAACTTACATTTTTTTGTGCAGAGGCATAAATTAAACTGAATTTACAAAAATCTAGTTTTCTACTAAAAATATCAGAAGACATATCACAAACTAATGGAATAGAATATGTTACAGGAAATATTTTCATCTGTGATCCAACTATTGTATTATTAGATGTACAATGAAAATAATCCATGTCATATGGAATGTGATAATTTTTTGATATATATGTATAGTTTTTATTTTTTCCTGAAAATAGAACTCTTACTTTTCCGAACTTTTTAGCTTCATTAATAGCATTTTTAGCCCAAAATCCTGTATCCAAATAAGCAGCTTTCTTATTCATTAAATTGTATGGAACCATTGAAAATTGTAATGTAGCCCCTCCTTGTAGAAATAAAATTGCATAATCATCATTTAAATTCATAATACGTTTCACCAAAAAGGTCGTTTTTTCAATTATTTCTAAAAAATCTATACTTCTGTGAGAAATTTCAAGTAAAGATAATCCAGAATCATTAAAATTAATGACAGATTGAGCTGATTTTTTAATAACTTCTTTCGGTAAAACAGAAGGCCCTGCATTGAAATTGTGTACTTTCATAAGTAGAAAAACTAATTTTTTTCAAACCAAAATTAAAAAAAATACTAATTTTAATTGTAAAATGAACAAATAATACCTAATATTTTCTTTGTATTTTTTGTAACCTTAAATCTATCATCTAAACGATTTTTTATTACTAAAATAATATATCCATTTCTATTAATTAATAACCATGTATGCTCCTTTTCTAAAATAGAAAATTTATTTTCCTTATAATATTTGCTTAATTTTTTTTTTCCTTTCATTCGAAATGGATAAAAAAAATCTCCTTTTCTCCATGTTCTTAATAATAATGGAAATTGAATTTTGTCAAAATCTAATAAAAACATATCTTTTTGACCTTTTTTTTCTGGATTGAAAAAAAATTTTATGTTAATGGGCAACAACATTTTCTCAGTTTCAATAAACTTTAGATCCGGAATTATATAAATCTTATTTTTATTTTCTGACAATAATTGGTGAGTAACTAAAATCCAATAACCTCTATTTTTAATAATACAATATCTTTTAGATCTAAGTTGTTTTCCAGATTGTGCATTAATGAGATGTTTCATGCTTCGAATATCATTAAATCCATATGGAGAAAATAATTTAAATAAATAAAAAGATAAAGGTTCTAATTTTCTTATTTTTTCACATTCCATTTTCCAAAAAAATGGATGATCTTTTTTTTTTATTGTAATTTTCTTATGAACCTCTTTTATTTTCTTTTCTATCAAAAAATTTTCATCATGAAGATGATCCATAGTTTTTTTGAATCCATTGTGAAAAGAAGATGAAAAAGAATGAAATGTAGATAAAATAAAACGGATTTTATTTCTTAAATATTTAAAATCTTGATTACTAGAATCTGATCTCCATTTTATATTTTTTATTTTTGCATAATGTAAAATTTCTTTTTTAGTAAAATCAGAAAGAGGACGAATATATTGTTCATTTTTACTAGGTATACCTAATAAACCTTTAATACCGGTCCCTCTAATAACGTTTATAAAAAAAGTTTCTATAGAATCATCAAAATGATGCCCTAACATTATACATTTATATAAATTTGATTTTAACAATTCTGAAAACCAATCATATCTAAGTTTTCTAGCTGCCATTTGTGTAGATATACTGTTTTTTTTAGCAAAACTTAAAGTATCAAATTTTTTTATATGACATATTATATTTTTTTGGAAACAAAAATTCCTTATAAAAATTTCATCTTTATCAGACTCTTTTTCTCTTAAAGAAAAATTACAATGCGCCACTTCTGGTTCAATTTCAGGAATATCAAGTAACAAATTGATAAGAACCATACTGTCTAATCCTGCACTTACAGCTACACACACTTTTTTTTTCACAGAATTAAACGAAAAATATTCCTTAATTTTATCAAAAAAATGATTATAAAATATTTTTTTCATATTTTTTTAAACTACTAATAGATTTAATGATTTCTTGAACTATATCGTATATGGATTTTTTATCACATATCTTTATCTTTACTAAAGATTTTTCATAAAAATATACCCTTTTCAATAAATGTTGAATAATAAATATAAACAATTCATTTTTAGATAAATGAGAGATTAAAGGTCTTGTATTTTTTTCTAAAGATAATCTTTTAAATAAAGTATAACTATCCATTTTTAAATAAAATGTACTTGAATATTTGTTTAATAAATAAATATTATTATAAAAACATGGAGTCCCTCCTCCAACTGACAAAACATATTTATTTTTTTTTTTCAAGATTGTTTTCAACATGAAATGTTCTTTTTTTCTAAAAGAAAGTTCTCCTTCCTTCTTAAAAAGATTATAAATAGAATCATTTTTACTTTTAACAAGTAAAGCATCCAAATCGTAAAAATCAAAATCTAATTTTTTAGATAAAATTTTTCCTACAGTAGTTTTCCCACTTCCCATATATCCAATTAAAGTGATTTTCATAAATTATAGTATATTTGTTCAAGATATTCGAATTGATAAAATAAAAACTTTTTTATTTATATAATTTTTGTATAAAGACCTGATAGCTCAGCTGGTAGAGCATTACACTTTTAATGTAAGGGTCCTGGGTTCGAATCCCAGTCAGGTCATTTTTCTAATTCAGAAAATTTCTAATACAACAGGACAATGATCAGAAAACTTTACCTCAGGCATGAGGTAAACATTCTTTATTTCTTTCTTTAATAGCTCACTAATTATAATGTAATCAATTCTCCATCCTTTATTATTTTTTTTAGCATTAAAACGATAATTCCACCAACTATAATGATGTGGTTCTTTAATAAAATTTCTAAAACTATCTATAAATCCTAAGTTTAAAAAACAAGTCATCCATTTTCTTTCTTCCGGTAAAAATCCTGAAAATCTTTGGTTTCGAATAGGATCATAAATATCTATTTCATGATGACAAATATTATAATCTCCACAAATAATAAGATTATTAAATTTATTTTTTATCTTTTTTATATGTAAAAACAAATTTTTCATAAAAAAAAACTTAAAATTCAATCTTTTCATCATATCATTTCCTGATGGAATATAAAGACTAATTATTGACAAATTTTTTAAATCTATACGTAATATTCTTCCTTCTTGATCTATAGAATCTAATCCTAATCCATACTCTACATGAATAGGTTTTTTTTTGCATAAAATACCTACGCCACTATATCCTTTTCTTTTCGAAGAAAACCAATAATGATTATAACCTAAATTATCAAAAATATTTGTATTTATTTGTTCAGGAAGAGCTTTTGTTTCCTGTAAACATAAAACATCTGGATAATTTTTTTCAATCCAATCAGATAAACCCTTATTAATTCCAGACCGAATTCCATTTATATTGTAACTAATAATTTTCATTATCTTAAATTTAAAAATTAAAAAAATAGACTAAGTAATTATATAAGGTTAATTATAAAATATTCAAAATAGTTTTTATATTTGCCGTAATACATTAAAATGTGTTATTATTTCATCTAAATAAAAAGCTTACTCTTGTAAGCTTTTATTATTTTTTCCTGTATTGGATTATGGAGAAACTTAAAATAGCTATTCAAAAATCGGGTCGTCTTTATGAAGATTCTATCAAACTACTGAAAGATTGCAGCATCGAAGTTAATATTGGGATAGATAAGTTAAAAACAACGGCTCTTAATTTTCCACTAGAAATACTTTTTCTTAGAGATGATGATATTCCTCAATATTTGGAAGACGGAGTTGCCGATATAGGAATTGTAGGTAAAAATGTTCTTTTAGAAAAAAGAAAAAAAATAAGAATAAAAGAAACTTTAGGATTTGGAAAATGTAGGCTTTCCATAGCCGTTCCTAAATCTTTATCTTATAACGATATTAATGATTTGGATGGAAAACGTATTGCTACAAGTTATCCTTTTTTAGTTAGAGAATTTTTTGAAAAAAGATATATAAGTGCAGATATTCACGAAATATCTGGAGCGGTTGAAATTGCACCTGGAATAGGTTTAGCAGATTGTATTTGTGATTTGGTAAGTAGCGGTTCTACACTTTTTATGAACGGATTGAAAGAAGTTGAAACTGTTCTTCAATCTGAAGCTGTATTAGCTTCGAGTTTAGATTTAGGATCTCAACAAAATATTATAATGGAAAAATTATTATTTCGAATTAGAGCTGTAAAAAAATCCAAAAATAATAAATATATTCTATTAAATGTTTCTAATGAAAAATTGGAAAAAATAATCTCTTATCTCCCAGGAATTAAAAGTCCAGTTATTCTTCCTTTAGCAAATTCAGAATGTAGTTCTGTACATTCTGTTGTGAATGAAAATGATTTTTGGGGGATAATAGAAAATTTAAAAGCTCTCGGAGCTCAAGATATATTAGTGCTTCCTATAGAAAAAATTATACTATAAAAAATATGGATATGATTCAAGTATATATTCATCCAGCATATGAAACATGGAGATCTATTTCGAATAGAAATTCGAAAAATATTTTTCATTATAAAAACTTAGTAACATCTATTATTGACAATGTTAAAATTTATGGAGATACAGCTTTAAAAGTTTATACAATAAAATATGATCATGTAGATAATATAAAAGATATTCAGGTGACAGAAAAAGATTTAGATAAAGCTTGTATGAAAATTTCGAATGATTTAAAAAAATCTATTGAGATTGCATATCAAAATATAAAATCTTTCCATAAAAAACAAATACATGAGGAAAAACCAATAGAAACTTTAAAAGGAGTATTTTGTTGGAGAAAAATTATTCCAATCGAAAAAATTGGTTTTTATATCCCGGGAGGGACCGCTCCTTTATTATCCACTGTACTGATGTTAGGAGTTCCTGGAAAGTTATCAGGATGTAAAAATATTATTTTATGTAGTCCCCCAAATAAAAACGGAGAAATTCATCCAGCTATTTTATATACGGCTAAGTATATAGGGATTAAAAATATATATAAAGTAGGAGGAGCCCAAGCTATTGCTGCTATGGCTTATGGAACAGAAACCATTCCTTCTGTATACAAAATATTTGGTCCAGGAAATTCTTATGTAACAATAGCTAAACAAATTCTATTTCAAAAAGGGATAGTATCTATAGATATGCCTGCTGGACCTTCTGAAGTAGCAATTATGGCAGATAATACAGCAAATCCAGAATATGTTGCTTCTGATTTGTTATCTCAATCAGAACATGATAAAGAAAGTTATATTATTTTAGTTACTACTAATAATCTAGATTGGATAGGAAAAGTTAAAAAAGAATTAAAAAAACAATTTTTAAATACTTACAATAATAGAAAAAATATTATTGAAAAATCTTTGAAAAATAGTAAAATAATCATTCTATCTTCTTTGGAAGAATGTTTGAAATTAATAAATCTAATTGCTCCAGAACATTTTATTATAAATTGTAAAGATGCTTCTTATTGGGCTGATAAGGTAATAAATTCTGGATCTGTTTTTTTAGGGAATTATTCTCCAGTTAGTGCAGGAGATTATGCTTCTGGAACTAATCATGTTCTTCCTACCTATGGTTATGCTAAATTTTATAGTGGAATATCTATAGATAGTTTTGTTAAGAAAATCACTTTTCAAAAAATATCTAAAAAAGGATTAAAAAATTTATCAGAATGTATCAATATTTTATCTTCTGAAGAAGGTTTACTTGCACATAAAAAATCTATTAATATTCGATTAAGAAATGAGTTTTAAACGACGTAAATGCATGAATAAATTTAATTTAAATTCCCTAATTAGGAATAATATTTTGAAACTAGACCCTTATATATCTGCTAGAAATGAGCATCATAAAGAAAAAAATTATATTTTTTTGGATGCTAACGAAAATTCTTTTGGTTCTCCTTTATCTTTTTTTAATTCTTATAATAGATATCCGGATCCTTTACAAAAAGAATTAAAAGAAAAAATATCAGATTTAAAAAATATTTCTCCATCTCATATATTTTTAGGAAATGGAAGTGATGAAATTATTGATTTAGTTTATCGTATTTTTTCTCGTCCAGGAATAGATCATGCGATTGTTTTTCCTCCTACTTATGGTATGTATGAAGTTAGTGGAAAAATTCATGGAGTAGATATAATTAAAATTTTTCTCACAAAAGAAAATTATCAATTAAACTTGGATAAGTTAGAGAAGATTGTGAATTCAAATAGTAAAATTATTTTTATTTGTTCTCCCAATAATCCTACTGGAAATGATCTAATAAGAAAAGATATAGAAAACATAACAAAAAAATTTAAAGGAATTGTTGTTTTAGATGAAGCATACATAGATTTTTCACATCAAAAATCCCTATCAATAGAAATTGATAAATATCCAAATTTAATTATTTTACAAACACTTTCTAAATCTTGGGGGTTAGCAGGATTAAGAATAGGAATAGCTATTGCTTCTGTAGATATTATTCAATGGATGAATAAGATAAAATATCCTTATAATATCAGTCTTCTTTCTCAAGAAATTGCTATTAAAGCATTAGAAAATAGAGATTTATTTTTTTTTCATTTAAAAAATATTATTTCGGAAAGAGAATATATGCAAGAATCTTTAAAAAAAATTCCTATTATACAAAAAGTCTATCCTAGTTCCGCTAATTTTTTATTAACTAAAATAAATTTTTCTTCAAAAAGTCTTTATCAACATCTAATAAAAAAGAAAATTGTTGTTAGAGATCGTTCCAAAATCATTTTATGTAATAATTGTTTAAGAATTACAGTAGGAACTCATGAAGAAAATGAGTTTTTAATCAAACAGATTCGAGAATATTCCATTCTAAAAAATATAATATAATGAAAAAAATATTATTCATTGATAGGGATGGAACAATTATACAAGAGAATCCTCCCACTTATCAAATTGATTCTATTGATAAAATCAACTTTTATCCAAAAGTTATATTTTTTCTATCAAAAATAGTTCAAGAACTAAACTATGATTTAGTTATGGTATCTAACCAGGATGGATTAGGAACAGAGAAATTTCCTGATAATATTTTTTTTCCTATACATAATCACATATTAAATATTTTAAAAAATGAAGGAATTAATTTTATTTCTGTTCATATAGATAAAACTTTTCCAAAAGATAAATCACCCAATAGAAAACCGGGTATAGGAATGCTAAAAAAATATTTAAAATCAGATTGTTATAATATATCCAAATCATTTGTAATTGGAGATAGATTAACAGATGTTTTATTAGCTAAAAATTTAGGATGTAAATCTATATGGATAAAAGATAGTCATCATTATAAAAATTTAACAAAAGAAGAAGAAAATTATTATTCTAATATAGATGAAAAAAACCTGAAAAAAATAATATCTTTAAAAACTAATAGTTGGAAAAAAATTTATGAATATTTATTATCCATAAAAACTAAAAAATTTGTTTATCAACGAACAACATTAGAAACAGATGTTAAAATTTCTATTTCTCCTTATGGAAAAGGAAGATGCCATATTAAAACAGGAATTGGATTTTTTGATCATCTTTTACAACAGATAGCATTTCATGGTTCTATAGATTTGAATATTCAGATAAAAGGAGATCTTCACTTAGATGATCACCATACTATAGAAGATACGGCTATTGCTTTAGGTGAAATTTTTTGTCAATCTTTAGAAGATAAAAGAGGAATAGAACGTTATGGATTTTATTCTCTTCCTATGGATGAGAGTTTGGCTACAATTGCATTAGATATTGGTGGAAGAAGTCAATTATGTTGGAAAGTAAAATTTTTTAGGGAAAAAATAGGTAAAATTTCTACTGAAATGTTTTCACATTTTTTTCAATCTTTTTCTTTATCTGCTAAATGTAATTTACATATTCATGCAATAGGGAAGAATGATCATCATAAAATAGAATCTATTTTTAAATGTTTTGGAAGAACTCTTAAAATGGCAATACAAAGGAACTATTCAGATAAAATACCCAGTACCAAGGGTAAATTGTAAAATTTTAAAAAATAATGAATATGAAAACGATTATCATAAAATATCCAGTAGGAAATATACAATCGGTACTTTTTTCTTTAGAAAGAATAGGGATAAAAGCTATAGTTACAGATTCTCAAGAATCAATTCAAAATGCAGAAAAAATTATTTTACCTGGTGTTGGAGAAGCTAATTGTGCTATGAAATATTTAAAAGAAAAAAAATTAGATTTACTTTTATCAAAGTTGAAACAACCTGTATTGGGTATATGTCTAGGAATGCAATTACTTTGTAAGTCTTCAGAAGAAAGCAATACGAAATGTATTGGAATTTTTGATTTATTAGTCAAAAAATTCCAATCTAGTGATAAAAATGAAAAAATTCCTCAAATCGGATGGAATACAATTCACAAACTAAAAGGAACTTTATTTGAAAATATACCAGACGGTAGTTATCAATATTTTGTTCATAGCTATTATGTTCCTTTAGGGGAACATACAACAGCAAAAACAGAATATATTATTTCTTATAGCGCTGCGTTACAAAAAAATAATTTTTATGCTGTACAATTTCATCCGGAAAAATCTTCTTATGTAGGACACAAAATATTAGAAAATTTTATTCGATTATAAATTATTTATGACAATGGATATTATAGTAGCTATAGATTTGATTGATGGTAAATGTGTTCGATTAGTACAAGGTGATTTTAAAAGAAAAAAAATTTATAATGAAGATCCACTAGAAGTTGCTTTATTATTAGAAAATAATGGAATATCTAGACTCCATTTAGTAGATTTAGATGGAGCAAAAAAAGGAAAGGTTGTTCATTGGAAAATTCTAGAAAAAATAGCAAAACATACTCATCTAATTATAGATTTTGGCGGTGGAATTCATTCTGAAAAAGATATCCGTACTGTATTTGAAAATGGAGGAGATATGGTTACTATAGGGAGTATTGCTGTTCAAAATCCTACTTTGTTAAAAGAGTGGATTCATATTTATGGAGATGATAAAATCTTATTAGGAGTGGATATTAAAAATAATAAAATAGCTACTAATGGATGGACAAAATTTATTGATTTTCCATTTTTTGATTTTTTACAAGAAAAAAGTAATCATGGAATTAAAAAAATTTTTTGTACAGATATATCTAAAGATGGAATTTTATCAGGTCCTTCTTTTCTTTTATATAAAAAAATTATTGAAAAATTTCCAAATATTGAATGTATAGCAAGTGGAGGTATTAGAAACATGGATGATGTAGAAAAATTGTTTAATTTAGGCTGTAATGGAGTTATTATTGGAAAAGCAATATATGAAAATAAAATATCATTATCCAATATCAAAAATTGGAAAAAAAAGAGTAATAAAAAATAACGAATAAACATATGTTAGCTAAACGTATTATCCCTTGTTTAGATATAAAAAATGGAAGAACAGTAAAAGGCGTAAATTTTAAGCATTTACAAGATGCTGGAGATCCAATAGAATTAGTTTGTTGGTATACGGAACAAGAAGCAGATGAATTAATATTTTTGGATATTACAGCTACAAATGAAAAACGTAAAACATTAATTAATCTAGTAAAAGATATTTCTCGTCATATTAATATTCCTTTTACAGTCGGGGGAGGAATTAAAGAAGAAAAAGATGTAGAACATTTGTTAAATGCGGGGGCAGATAAAATATCTATTAATACTGCTGCTTTTAAGAAACCAAATCTTTTGGAAGATCTCTCGAAAAGATTTGGAAGTCAATGTATTGTTTTGGCTATTGATACTAAATATGAAAAAAATGAATGGTGGGTATATTTAAATGGAGGAAGAATTCCAACTTATATTAAAACCTTAGATTGGGCCAAAGAAGGAATAAATAGAGGAGCAGGAGAAATATTATTAACCTCAATGAATCATGATGGAACAAAAAATGGATTTGCATTGGATATTACTAAAAAAATATCCGAAAATATTTCTACTCCTGTGATTGCTTCAGGTGGAGCAGGAAAATTAGAAGATTTTTATAAAATTTTAAAAAAAGGAAAAGCTGACGCAGCTTTAGCTGCTAGTATTTTTCATTATAAAGAAATAGAAATTCCAAGATTAAAACTTTATTTAAACAAACTTCATATACCTGTAAGAACTCAAAATACAAACATAAACATAAAATGATAGATTTCAAGAACGGTTTGATTCCTACTATTGTTCAAGATTCAAAAACAGATAAAGTATTAATGCTAGGTTATATGAATCAAGATGCTTATAAAAAAAGTATTGATGAAAAAAAAGTAACTTTTTATAGTAGATCAAAAAAAAGATTATGGACTAAAGGAGAAACTAGTAAAAATTATCTTTTTATTCAAGAGATATTAATTGATTGTGATCAAGATACATTATTAATTAAAGCAAAGCCATCAGGTCCTGTTTGTCATCAAGGATCGGATACATGTTGGAAAGAAACAAATAATAATAAAAATTTTTTATTTCATTTAGAAAATATAATATCAGATAGAATTAAAAAGAAACAAAAAGATTCTTATATATATCAACTATCGAAAAAAGGAATTAATAGAATATCTCAAAAATTAGGGGAAGAAGCTGTGGAACTTGTCATTGAATCTAAAGATAATAATAAAAGTTTATTTTTAAATGAATCTGCTGATTTACTTTTTCATTATCTTATTCTTTTGAAAAAAAAAGAATTGGAAATACAAGATGTTATTAATATTTTAAAAAATAGACATTCAGAATCTTAAGGTATGTTTATAAATTTATGAATTTGGACCGATATCCTCCATTTAGGATTTTCTTTAATATAAGATATTATTTTTGGAATAATCTTAAAAAGATTACTCCATTCTGGTTGTAAGAATAAAAAACAATTAGATTTTTTAATTTTAATATAAGAAGCTTGTTCTTCCGCAAAAAGGAAATCATTTTCATCAGAAATCACAATTTTTAATTCATTGATTTTTTGGTAATTTTCTCGTAAAGGTAGCTTTGTTTTTTTAGGAGAAACCGTAATCCAATCTACATATTTTTCTTTTATGGGATAAGAACCTGAAGTTTCAATATGAATACGATATCCTTTTTTTTTAAGGTTTTTAATTAAAGGATACAAATTCCACATTGTAGGTTCTCCTCCAGTAATTATAACAGTTTTCACTTGAAAATTATCAATATTAGCGATAATTTTATGAATGGAAACAAAATCTTTTTTTTTTATTCTCCAACTATTTTTAGTATCACACCAATGACATTTTATATCACATCCTTCGAAACGAATAAAGTAAGCAGCTGTTCCATGATAGTATCCTTCTCCTTGAATAGAGTAAAATGATTCTTTTATAGGATAACTTATTTCTTTCATTTTTCTCTATTATTTAATGCTGCGGTTAATGTATTTTTGATTAACATAATACGAGTCATAGGACCTATTCCTCCTGGAACAGGAGTAAGATAAGAAGCTTTTCCATAAACACTACAAAAATCAACATCACCTAATATTTTTTTTTCATTATTATTGTGTATCCCTACATCTATAACAATGGCTCCCTTTTTGATCATTCTTCCTTTAAGAAATTTTGGAATTCCCACTGCTACTACAATAATATCAGCTTGTTTTGTATAATATTCTATATTTGGAGTCTTACTATGAGTAAGTGTTACGGTACTATTACCAGGATAACTTTTTCTACTCATAAGTATGCTAACTGGTCTACCTACTATCCTACTTCTTCCAATTATCACAGTATATTTTCCAGATATTTGAATTTTATATTTTTCTAAAAGAGTTAGTATTCCTAATGCTGTAGCAGGAAAAAAGGTTTTCATATTCAAGGCCATTTTTCCAAAATTTTCAGGATGAAATCCATCCACATCTTTTTTAGGATTAATAGATAAAATAATTTTATCTTGGTTTATATGTTTTTCTAGTGGTAACTGTACTATAAATCCATCTATATATGGATTTTTATTCATTTTTTTTATTTCTTCTAACAGTTTTTTTTCTAGTGTGTTTATAGGTAAATGAATTAAAGAATACTTGATTCCAATATTTTTGCATTCTCTAATTTTGTTATTAACATATGCAATACTAGAACTATTATTTCCTGTTAAAATAATTCCAAGATGAGGGATTCTTTTATTTTCTTTTAAGATTTTATTTGTTATAACACTGGAAATTTCATTTCTTATTTCTTTTGCCAATAGTTTTCCATCTAATAATTTAGTCATCATTTCCTATTTTCTATTTCTTTTGTTAATTGAATAAATTCTTTTACAGACAACTCTTCAGCTCTCTTATTTAAAAATGGGATTTCGTAAAAATTTGGAATATAGTTAAATAATCGTAAAGAATTTTTTAATTTTTTTCTTCTTTGGTTGAAAGCAATTTTAACGCATTGAAACAACATATTTTTATTGCAATAAATAATTTCATTTTTTCTTTTTAAATAGATTACTGCAGACTTCACGTTAGATGTAGGGAGAAAAGCCTTTTCTTTTACAGTAAAAAGATATTTCACATCATAAAAGGTTTGAACTAAAACTGATAAAATACCATAAGTTTTTTTTCCTTTATAAGATATAATTCGCTTTGCTACTTCTTTTTGAAACATACCAACGCATTCCGGAATGTATTGATTATATTTCAATATATGAAATAATATTTGTGAAGAAATTTTATAAGGAAAATTACCAATAATTGCAAAATTTTGTAATTGAATTTCTTCAGGGTTCCATTTTAAAAAATCTCTATGAATGATTTGATTTTTAGAAATAGGAAAATTTTTTTTTAAAAAAGAAATTAATTCTTTATCAATCTCTATTAAAAAAATATGATTGCATGGATTAGTTAACAAATATTGAGTTAGGATACCTAACCCTGGACCTACTTCTACTACTGTATTGTAATTTTCAAAAGAAAGATAGTTTACAATTTTTTTGGCTATATTATGATCTTTTAGAAAATATTGATCGAATTTTTTTTTGAAAAAAAGTTTATGCATTTGCATTTTGCAAATATAATATTATTATTTATCTAATTAACGTACATGAAGTAACACAAAACATAAACATTTTATAACAATGTTTATTGGTAATGAATGGTAATAATATACCATATAAATATATAAACACATTTATTTATTTTATTTTTATGATATGCTTAGAACTTCTTTTATACGAAAAAACAAAGAAAAAGTTTTGTTGGGTCTAGAAAAACGTAATTTTCAAAAATTATATTTGATAAATGAAATATTAATCTTAGACGAAAAAAAAAAAATAGTTCAAAATATTCTAAATAAGACATTAGAAAAAGAAAATTTAATTTCAAAAAAAATAGGTCAAATTTTAAACTCATATAATGATCATTCCCAAATTAAATCTTTAAAAGAAAAATCTGTTTTTTTTAAAACAGAAAGAATGAATATTCATATTCAATTAAAAAAAATTTCAGAAATTTTAGAAAATAAATTAAATCAGATTCCTAATATTCCTGATGAAAAAGTAAAAAAATATTTTGAAAAAAATGATATTCTTTTTCAAGAGGGAAAAATTTCTTGTTCCATTATCAATCCTCTTCCTCACTGGGAATTATCGAAAAAATTTTGTTTGTTTGATATAAATTTGGGTACAAAAATATGTGGATCAGGTTTTCCTGTCTATATAGGAAAAGGAGCAAAATTGCAAAGAAGTTTAATTCAATATTTTTTGGACAAAAATATTCAAGCTTCGTATAAAGAATATAGTTTGCCTTATCTTATTAATGAAAAATCTGGATATTCCACAGGACAAATTCCGGATAAAGAAAACCAAATGTATTTTATAGAAAAAGATAACTTTTATTTGATTCCTACTGGAGAAATTCCTATTATGAATTGCTATAGAGATAAAATTCTTACAAATTTAGAACTTCCTATTAAAGCCACTACTTATACTTCTTGTTTTAGAAGAGAAGCCGGTTCTTATGGTTCTAAAGTTAGAGGTCTAAACAGATTACATCAATTTGAAAAAGTAGAAATAATTCAAATAACTACACCAGATACTTCTTCTCTCTTTTTAGAAGAAATGATTTTACATGTAAAAAATATTTTACAATCTTTAAATTTACCTTTTCGTCTTATTCGTTTAAATGGACCAAATCTTGGGTTTTCTTCTGCTATAACTTATGACTTCGAAGTATATTCTATAGCGCAAAAAAAATGGCTGGAAGTTAGTTCTATCTCAAATTGTACTAATTTTCAGTCTAATAGATTACATCTTCGATATAAAACTGTTACAGGAAATATAGATTTTTGTCATACTCTTAATGGAAGTGCATTAGCTTTACCACGAATTATGTCTACTTTATTAGAAAATAACCAAACTGAAAATAAAATTAATATTCCTAAAGTTTTGATTCCTTATACAAAATTTGATCATATTAAATAAAAGTAAAATGTTTTTATGTTATTATGAAAGTGACTGAGCATCTATTTAAAACAAAAAAAAGTTTGTTTTCTTTTGAAATATTACCTCCTTTAAGAGGACACGATATTAAAGATATTTTTTCTACATTAGATCCATTAATGGAATTTTGTCCTCCTTTTATTGATGTGACTTATCATCGAGAAGAATTTTTTTATGTAGAAAAAGATAATGGATTTTTACAAAGAAAAAAAATTTCAAGACGTCCAGGAACAGTTGGTATTTGTGCGGCTATTATGAATAAATATGGAGTCGATGCGGTTCCTCATTTAATTTGTGGTGGATTTAATAAACAAATGACGGAAAATGCTTTAATAGACTTGAATTTTTTGGGGATAGATAATGTTTTAGTTCTTAGAGGAGACCCTATTAAATATGAAAAAAGTTTTATTCCGAAAAAGGATGGACATAAATATGCAGTAGAGCTTGTACAACAAGTTACAAACTTAAACTTAGGAAAATATCTTGATCAAACTTTTGTTGAAAAAAAAGATACTCCATTATTTGATTTTTGTATTGGAGTAGCAGGATATCCAGAAAAACATTTAGAAGCTCCAAATATTGAAAGTGATTTATTTTTTTTGAAAAAGAAAGTAGAAGCAGGAGCTGATTATATTGTGACTCAAATGTTTTTTGATAATAAAAAATTTTTTTCTTTTGTAAAGAAATGTAGATCAGTGGGTATTTCTGTCCCTATTATACCTGGAATAAAACCTATTTCTTCTAAAAAACAGTTAAATATTCTTCCATCTCGTTTTTATTTAAATATTCCTAATGAATTAGTAAAAGAAGTAGAAAAAGCGAAAAATAAAAAAAATGTTTTCCACATTGGAATTGAATGGGCTATTCATCAATCTAAAGAATTAAAAAATTCTGGAGTAGAAGTCATTCATTATTATACAATGGATAAACCAGAGAACATATACAATATTGTTAAAGCTATTTATTGATAAAAAATTTATACATTATAAATAAAGAGTTTTTTTTATGGCGTTAATTATTTTTTCTTCATTAGGAAACCAAATTTTTACTAAATTAGATGCATAAGGAGCAGGTGTATCTAATAAAGTTATTCTGTTAATAGGAGCATCGAGATAATCAAAAGCTTTTTCTTGTATAAAATATGAAATTTCAGAAGCTACAGATGAAAAGGGCCATGATTCTTCCAAAATTACTAAACGATTAGTTTTTTGAACAGAAAATAAAATAGATTCATAATCTAATGGACGTATAGTACGAATATCTATGACTTCTACACTAATATTGTTTTCTTTTTCCAATTTATATGCTATGTTTAATGCTGTTTTCATAAACTTTCCAAAAGATACTAAACTGACATCATTCCCCTTTTTTTTTATAGAAGCTTTTCCAATAGGAATGGTATATTCTTTATTTGGAATCATCATTCTATCGCTATACATTTGTTCAGATTCCATAAAAATCACTGGATTGTTATCTCTAATAGCAGATTTTAAAAGTCCTTTTGCGTCATAAGGATTACATGGAATTATTACTTTTAATCCAGGACAACTGGCATACCAACTTTCAAAAGATTGGGAATGTGTTGCCCCTAATTGTCCAGCGGAACCAGTAGGTCCTCTAAAAACGATGGGAATATTCCATTGTCCTCCACTCATATAACGTATTTTTGCTGCATTATTAATAATTTGATCCATGGCAACCAAAGAAAAATTAAAAGTCATGAATTCAATAATAGGTCTACATCCATTCATGGCGGATCCTACTCCAATTCCAGAAAATCCTAATTCTGATATAGGTGTATCAATAACTCTTTTTGGTCCAAATTCTTCTAACATACCTTTAGAAGCTTTATAAGCTCCGTTATATTGAGCAACTTCTTCGCCCATAAGATAAACAGTTTCATCTCTTCTCATTTCTTCACTCATAGCTTCTGCTATAACTTCACGAAAACTTTTGTCTTTCATAAAATCCATTATGTAATATCATATAATTCAATATCAATCTCAAAAGAGATAAAAAAAACAACGGAAAAGAAAGAAAAATTCTTTCTTTTCCGTTCATTAATTTAATTAATTAACAAATGTTATTATTAATAGCTTTCGAAATAAACACGTCTTTGTCTCTTTTTCTTTTTGTGTATATATTTAGCAAAAATTCTTTTAAAAAAATCATCTTGTTTTCTTTGTAATTCTAACTTTTGACCTATTGCTCCTGATATTGATTTTTCTAAATTATGCAGAAAATTACTTTTCTTTTTAAGAAATTCTAATTGTTCTTTCCCAAAATTCTTTTGATCATCAAGATCTTTTTTAGCTTGTTTTCTTTCTTCTGATCCTGAAGTTTTAGATCTCATTATCCTTCTTCTATTTTTAACTTCATTTAAAATTTCTTTTTGAATTCTTATCAATTCATAATATTCATCATAATGTTTATTACTTTCTTTTTTTAGTTGTTCTATTTTAATTCCTATATCTTTTATTTTTGTAGATAAATCTCCTGGATCTATACGATCCACTTCATCTAAGTTGAAAAACTCCTCAGAATTTTCTTCATCATCATAATCATCACTATTAGAAGTTAAATCATCATTACAAGAGACAAGAAATCCTAACGATAGGAAAACTGTCGGGATTAAAAATTTTAAAAAAGAAGTATTCATGATAAAAAGGTTTAATATTATTTATTTAAATATATAAAAAAAATTATTACATATAACTAAGAATTTCATTATATTATCTAACTAAGTTTTTTTTATAAGTAAAATATAAAACAATAAATAAAATGGAAAAAAAATCTTTATAAATTCAGTATCTTTGATAAAGAGTAGTGAGATTTATTTACAATTTCTATTACTATGGATCAATTTATTAGATTAGCTATAAGGGGAATATCCTTAAGTCAAATACAATCAGGAATATATGTTTTATTACTTGAAGAAGAATCTGGAAAAATTAAACTTCCGATTATCATAGAAAGTTTACAAGCTCAATCTATTGCTTCTGCTTTAGGTAAAAGAGATCTATCCAGATCTTTTACTCATGATTTATTTCTTTCTTTTGCAAAAGAATTTCATATTAAATTAAAAGCGGTAGTTATATATAAATTAGTAAATGGAATATTTTTTTCCTATATTTTATTAGAAGGAGATCATATAATAGAAGAACAAGGAAAAAAAATGAAAAAAGAACATAAAATAGATTCAAAAACATCAGACGCTGTTGCTTTAGCAGTACGATTTCAAGCTCCTATTTATACAACAAAAGAAATTTTTGATAAAGCCGGAATTTATTTTGAAAATGGATTTCCTAAAGAAAATGATACTTATGAAACAGGTATGGATAATAATAAAAACAGTGAATTTATTTTTTATAAAGAAAAAAGTCAAAAAGATTTAGAAAATATGACAGAAAAAGATTTAAATGCTTTATTAGATCATGCAGTGGTTAATGAATGTTATGAACTTGCGGCACGAATAAAAAAAGAATTAGATAGAAGAGAATAAGTTATTTTTTTTTATTCTATTTATTTTTTACGAATTTAATAAAACTGTAATTCACAGAATGATTTTCATCTTTTTCATAAAAAAATTCATATATTTTTTTCCATTTGTTCGGATCTATTTTTGGAAATAGAGCATCTCCATAAAATTTTTCATGAATCAATGTCATTTCTATAATATCTGCTTTTTCAATTGTAGAAATATATGTTTTTTCTCCTCCTATAACAAATATTTTTTTGTACGTTAGATTTTCTATTTGTTTGATAGAGGAAATGATTTTAATATTCTTTTCATTTTTTTTTAAAACATGTAAATTACTATTTTTTGTTAGTATAATATTTTTTCTTTTCGGAAGTATTTTTCCGATAGATTCAAAAGTTTTTCTACCCATTAAAATTGTTTCTCCTATAGTTAAATTTTTAAAACGTTTTAAATCATTAGGTAAATGCCACATTAATTTGTTGTTTTTACCTATAAATCCGTTTTTAGAAACGGCAGAAATTAGTATTAATTTCATTGTTATTTCAATTTTTTTTATATTTTTAATTTATGGATATTCCAATTAAATATAATCCCAAATCTGTTGAAAAAAAAAGATATCATTATTGGATAAAAGGAAATTATTTTTCATCATATCCAGATGATAGGATTCCTTATACTATAATTATGCCTCCACCTAATATAACTGGAACACTTCATATAGGACATATGCTTAATAATACGATACAGGATGTTTTAATCAGATATGCCAGAATGAAAGGATATAATACTTGTTGGGTTCCAGGAGTGGATCATGCGTCTATTGCTACGGAAGCTAAAGTTGTTCACAATTTAAAAAAAAGAGGATTATCTAAATTTTTTTTAGGAAGAGAAAAATTTTTATATCATGTTATAGAATGGTCTAAAAAACATAAAAATATTATTTTTGATCAAATTAGAAAACTTGGATGTTCATGTGATTGGAATCGAACCCAGTTTACAATGAATTCAAAATTATCTCAATCTGTCACAAAAGTTTTTATCGATTTATACGATAAAGGATACATATATAGGGATTATCATGTTGTTAATTGGGATACAGAAGCTCAAACTACTCTTTCTGATGAAGAAGTTTCTTATAAAGAACATATTGGAAAACTTTATTATTTAAAATATAAAATAAAAGGAGAAGAGGATTATATAACTATAGCTACAACTCGTCCTGAAACCATATTTGGTGATACAGCAATTTGTTTTCATCCAGACGATTCACGTTTTCATCATTTAAAAGGAAAATATGCTGAAATTCCAATAATAAATAGATACATTCCAATTATACAGGATTCGTATGTAGATCCTAATTTTGGAACTGGATGTTTAAAAATCACTCCGGCTCATGATATATATGATAAAAATATAGCGGATAAACATAGATTAGATGTCATTAATATTTTTAATAAAAATGGAACTTTAAATGAAAGAGGACTTCATTATCAAGGAATGGATCGCTTTAAAGTAAGAAAAAAAATTATAGAAGAACTCAACAATTTGAAAGTTGTAAAAAATATAGAAAACTTTAATCATAAAGTAGGTTTTTCGGAACGAACTTTATCAGTTGTTGAACAAAGATTATCTCTTCAGTGGTTTTTAAAAATGAAGAAAATATCTATTCCTGCTATAGAAGCTGTAAAAAATGGAGATATTCAATTTTATCCCAAAAAATTTCGTAAAACTTATTTTAAATGGATGAATCAAATCCGTGATTGGAATATATCTAGGCAATTATGGTGGGGTCATCGTATTCCTGTTTTCTTTTACGGTAAAAAACTTAATGATTTTGTAGTTGCAGAAAATTTAGAAAAGGCATTGGAAAAAGCAAAATTTAAAAGTAAAAATCCATATTTAAATCGTCATGAAATGTGGCAAGAGACAGATGTTCTTGATACTTGGTTTTCTTCTTGGTTATTACCTTTATCTGTCTTTAATGGTATTTATCATCCTGATAATCACGAAATTTGTTATTATTATCCTACGGAGGAAATAGTTACAGGTTCAGATATTTTATTTTTTTGGGTTGCACGTATGATCATATCTGGTTTCTTATTTAAAAATTATAAACCCTTTAAAAGGGTTTATTTTACTGGAATTGTTAGAGATCATAAAAATAATAAAATATCAAAATCATTAAATAATTCTCCAGATCCTATAGATCTAATGAACAAATATGGAGCAGATGCTATTCGTATGGGCCTTATGCTTAATAGTAGTGCAGGAAAAGATTTTCATTTTGAAGAAAAGATATGTTCACAAGGAAGAAATTTTTCTAATAAAATATGGAATGTTTTTCGTCTCATAAAAAGTTGGAAAATAATAAAAAACCAAGAAATTCCTGATTCTTCTTTACTTGCTATTAAATGGTTTAAAAATCGTTTTTATTATGTTTTGAATATATTTGAAAAAAACTTTATGGAATATAAATTAGACAAATCATTAATGATTTTATATAAACTTGTATGGTATGATTTCTCTTCTTATTACCTTGAGATTATTAAACCTGTTTCTAATAAATACATACCAGAAATAGTGTATTTAAATACTGTTAAATATCTTGAAAATATATTAAAATTATTACATCCATATATGCCTTTTATTTCAGAAGAAATTTGGTCTTTTCTTAGGAAAAGAGATCGAAAAGAAGCTCTAATTGTTTCTTCTTGGCCTGAAAAGAAATTTTATGATTATGATATTTTAGAAGCTTTTTCAAAAGCTAGAGAAATAATATCTCAGATACGTAATATTAGGAATCAAAATCATATCTCTTATAAAAAAAGTCTTGTTTTATTTTCTATAAGAAAAAGAGAAAAGGAAGAAAAAAAATATGATTCTATTATATTAAAATTAGCAAGTTTGAGTAAAATAATTCCTGTTTCAAAAAAACCTGAAAATATACCGTTTTTTTCTTTTTTTATAGATAAAGATTTATTTTTTTTATCTTTAGATGATAAAATATGTTATTCAAAACACATAGTTAAAATTGAAAAAAAAATCCAATATTTTTATAATTTATTATCTATGATTAGAAAAAATTTATATAATAGTAAATATGTGAGTTCTGTACCTGAGATTTTGCTTATGAAAGAAAGAAAAAAAGAAAATGATATATTAAATAAAATTAACCGATTCAAAGAATATTTAGAATATTTAAAAAATATAAAAAAAAAATAAATCACCAACTACTGCTACCACCACCTCCTCCAAAATTCCCTCCACCTCCAAATCCATCAAAATTATCATCATTATCATCATGATAATTTTTATTTTTGAATAAAAAATGTGTTAAAAATAATGTATTTATCAGTGAATTATATGTTCTTTTTTTCAAAAAAATAAAATAAAAGAAAAAAAACATAATCGAGAAAATACTAATGTTTGTTAACAAATTCCATATAAAAGAATTTTTATTTTTTTCATTCTTCTGTTTGTTTTGATATTTATTTTTTAAAATTTTAAATATCTCTTGAGTCCCATAATCTATAGCTTTATAATAAAGATTATTTTTTAATATAGGTCTGATTTTTTTTATAGTCTTCATAGTTAAAAAATCAGTCATATAAGGTTCTATTCCGTATCCATTTTGGATAGATATTTTTCTATCATGAATGGATAATAATATAATTATACCATTATCTTTATAAGATTTTCCAATTTTCCATTTCTCTCCCCATTTAGAAGCTAACAAATTTGGATCTTCTCCATGAAGATCTTTTATAATAGGAACTAAAATTTCTGTTGATGTAATTTTAGAATATAAAATAAGTTTTTGATTTAATTTTTCTATTTCTTTTATGGATAAAACACCTGCATAATCCTGTATAGGATATATTTTTTTTGGAGGTACCGGGATATCAAATTGTCCTTGGGCAAAATTTGAACCAAAATAAATTAAAATAATTGAAATAGATTGAATAATTTTTTTCATGATTTTTTGAATTTCTATTTTTTTCAATCTCATATTTTCTCTTAATTTATAGTGGAGAAAGATGTATTATATAATATGTATTAAAACTCTAATTACTTTATTTAGTTAGAGAAATTTACAATTGGAGATTTATTTGATTCTTTTTGAGATTGAAAATATCCTTTCTCTTGAAATTGAGAAAAAAAGTTTGCAATTATAATTTTTGGAAATTGGTTTCTATAAGTATTGAAAGTGTTTACTTTTTCATTGTAACGATTTCTTTCTACGTTAATACGATTTTCTGTTCCTTCTAGTTGATTCTGTAATTCATAAAAATTTTGTGTAGATTTAAGGTCAGGGTAATTTTCCACAATCAATAGTAATCTACTGACGGAGTTATTTAAATTATCTTGCGCTTTTTGAAATTTATTTATTTGATTTTGACTCAAATCATCTTTATTTATAGAAACAGAAGAAGCTTTCGCTCTGGCTTCTATGATTTGATTTAATGTATTTTTTTCAAAACTAGCAGATCCTTTTACTGTATTTACCAAATTTGGAATTAAGTCAGCTCTACGTTGGTAAACATTCTCTACTTGCCCCCATTGTGTTTTAATATTTTCGTTAAGTTTTACTAAGTTATTATATATATTAGATATCCATAATATAATTGAAAATATAAAAATAAAAATGGAAAAAATAGTTATTAAAAAATTTTTTTTCATAGAAGAAAAATTTTAATTACAAATTTTTTTTAAAAAAATTTCCATATTAGAAAAATAAAAAAAACTTTCTTTAAAAGCATTTTTATTACTATCAGACCCATGAATTGCGTTTTTTTCTAAAGAGCTAGCATATAAGTTTCGTATAGTTCCTTTTTTCGCATATATTGGATTTGTATCTCCCATTAAAATTCTAAAATCTTTTACGGCATTTTCTTTTTCTAACATGACGGATACAATTGGCCCAGAAGACATAAATCTTACTAAAGATTTGAAAAATAATTTTTGATTATGTTCTATATAAAATTTTTTAGCTGACTTTTGAGAAAGTTCCATCATTTTTAATGCTATTATATGAAATCCTTCGTAAACTATTTTAGATAAAATAGGTGCAGCATATCCTTTTTGTACAGCATCTGGTTTTATAATAGAGAGTGTAATTTTTCCATTCTCAAACATATAATCAATCATAGCATATTTTCTATTTTTTTTCTATTTTTAAAATTAAATAAAGAAATCCATATAATGAAAATTTATATATTTTCATGAGATGAACAATAAAAATAAAAAATATATTGACAAGGAGAAAATTTATTTCGATTTCGATTCATTTCAAAAAATGGTTTTGAATGATTATAGATTAGCACGAATCAGTCGTGAAACTAGTATGTTAGCTCGTAAAGAGGTTTTAAATGGAAGAGCCAAATTTGGTATATTCGGAGACGGAAAAGAAATTCCTCAATTAGCTATGTCTAAAGTTTTTAAAAATGGAGACTATAGATCTGGATACTATCGGGATCAAACTTTTATGATGGCTATTGGAGTTTTAACTGTAAAAAATTTTTTTTCGCAATTATATGCGCATTCAGATTTAAAAGAAGAACCTATTTCTTCTGGAAGAATGATGACTTCTCATTTTGGAACTCGTTTTTTGAATGAAAATGGAAATTGGAAAAATCTTATTAAACAAAAAAATTCTAGTGCAGATGTTTCTTCTAGTGCGGCTCAAATGCCTAGATTATTAGGTTTAGCTCAAGCTTCTAAAATTTATAAAGAACTAAAAAACTTAAAGAAAACACATAAAATATTTTCTCGTGATGGAAATGAAGTTGCATTTGGAACTATTGGTAATGCTAGTATTTCCGAAGGATTGTTTTGGGAAACATTAAATGCAGCTTCAGTATTACAGATTCCGATTATCCTTTCTATTTGGGATGATGAATATGGAATATCTGTTCCGAATAAATACCAATTTTCAAAAAAAAATATTAGTGATCTTTTGTCTGGTTTTCACAGAAATAAAAGAGAAAAAGGAGTAGAAATTGTTAGTGTAAATGGTTCCAATTATATAGATCTAACAAAAATATATATTAAAGCAGATAAAATTGCTCGTTATGAACATATTCCCGTAATTATACATGTTACAAATTTAACTCAACCTCAGGGACATTCTACTTCTTCTTCACATGAAAGATATAAATCAAAAAAACGTTTGGAATGGGAAATAAATAATGACGGTATTAAAAAATTTAGAGATTGGATTTTGAATTTTAGGTTTAAAATTAATCAAAAAGATTCTTGTAAAAGAATAACCAATATTGATGTTTTAAATAAAATAGATATAGAAGCTAAAGAATATGTTAAAAATGAAAAAGAAAAAGCTTGGGAAGCATTTAAAAAACCTATTAACAAAATTAAAAATGAAGTTGTAAATATTTTACATAAAATACAAAATAGTAATTGTAAAGAAAAAAAATGGATTCAAAAATATATTCAAGAATTGCATAATAAAACTAAAAATTATCCTACAAAAAAATTAATCTTTTCTATTGCTAGAAAAATCGAATATCTTTTATCAGAAGTTAAATATAGATTTTATCCAAAAGATTCTTTGATTGAATGGATTCAAAAAAAATATAATGAAGAACAAAAAAATTACTCTTCACATTTATATAGTTTTTCTGAAAAATCTTCTATGAAAATAACAGAAGTTTTTCCTTTGTATAACAAAAATACTTATGAAGTAGATGGTAGAATTATACTAAGAGAAAATTTTGATAAACTGTTGGAATTACATCCCGATCTTTTAATCTTTGGAGAAGATGTTGGAAAAATAGGAGATGTGAATCAAGGATTAGAAGGTTTACAAAAAAAATATGGTGAAATTCGTGTTTTTGACACAGGAGTACGTGAATCTACTATTATAGGTCAAGGAATTGGACTTGCAATGCGAGGTCTTCGTCCTATTGTTGAAATTCAATACGTAGATTATATTTTATATGCTTTACAAATCATGAGCGATGACTTAGCTTGTTTGCAATATAGAACAAAAGGTGGACAAAAAGCTCCTGTTATTATTAGAACTAGAGGACACCGCTTAGAAGGGATATGGCATTCTGGTTCTCCAATGGGAGGAATTATCAATTATTTGAGAGGAATTTTAGTTCTTGTTCCAAGAAATATGGTAAAAGCTGCTGGATTTTATAATACTTTATTATCTGGAGATGATCCTGCTTTAGTTATTGAATGTCTCAATGGATACAGAATAAAAGAAAAATTGCCAGTTAATTTAGGCTTGTTCAGAACGCCTGTTGGAATAGTAGAAATAACAAGAAAAGGAAAAGATATCACTATGGTTACTTACGGTTCCACATGGAGAATTGTCAACGAAGCAGCAAAAGAATTATCTAAAATGAATATAGATTCTGAAATAATTGATATTCAATCTTTATTACCCTTTGATTTACAAAAAGATATAGTTAAAAGTTTACAAAAAACTAATAGATTATTAATTATAGATGAAGATGTTCCTGGTGGAGCTTCCGCTTATATTCTACAAAAAATATTAGAAGAACAAAATGGATATTATTATTTAGACTGTCCACCTGTCACGATAACTGCTAAAGAGCATCGTCCTCCTTATGGATCTGATGGAGATTATTTTTCAAAACCTTCTGTTGAAAATGTTGTAGAAAAAGTATTAAAAATAATGCATGACGGTTATTAACTGTAATAATAAACAATTATTATATTTGTTCGTTCTACCAATGTTTTTAAATTTTATGAAAATAGAAAAAACCTTACAATCTAGGATTAAGGAAATGGATTTTAATGATATTGCTTTTGGTAACCAGTATTCGGACCATATGTTTTGTTCTGAATTCAAGAATGAAAAATGGAAAAATTCTATTATTAAGCCTTTTGGGGATATCATGTTTTCTCCTACATCTCTTGTTTTTCATTATGGACAAGCTGTTTTCGAAGGGATGAAAGCTTATAAAGATAAAAATGAAGAAGTTTTTTTATTTCGTCCAGAAGAAAATTTTAGGAGACTAAATAAGTCTGCTGTTCGTTTAGAAATGCCAATTATACCAGAAAATATTTTTATGAATGGATTAAAACAATTAATAGACATAGACAGAAATTGGATACCGAAAAATTATGGACAATCTTTATATATTCGTCCTTTTTTTATTGCAACAAATGGAGTTTTATCAGCTAAACCCTCTAAAGATTACATGTTTATTATTATATCTACTCCTGCAGATGTTTATTATAAACATCCATTGAAAATCAAAATAGAAGAAAAATATAGTCGTTCTTCCCCAGGAGGGGTTGGATTTACTAAGGCTGCAGGTAATTATGCTTCTTCTTTTTATCCTACTAGATTAGCTAATGAAAAAGGATTTGATCAAATATTATGGACTGATTCTTCTACTCATACAATAATAGAAGAATCCGGAACTATGAATGTTTTTTTTTATCTAAAAAATAAACTCATAACTCCAAAAACTAATGATAATATATTAAATGGAATTACCTGCAAAAGTATTTTATCTTTAGCTAAAAAAGAAGGTCTCTTTGTAGAAGAACGAGATATTAGGGTTTCAGAAGTCATAGAATGGTTAAAAACTGGAGAATTAAAAGAAGTTTTTGGTTGTGGTACCGCAGCCGTTGTAAATTATTTTACAACTATTAGTTATAAAGAAAATGATTTTTTTTTACCAGATTTTTCAGAGAAAAAAAGAATATCTCTTTATTTAAAGAAAAGATTATTAGATATACAACATAATATATCGGAAGATCCTTTCGGATGGAGAGTTCAATTAAAAAGATATTTATAAAAAAAATATCATTTATTTATTATGTCTATGAATGAGCATTTTCAATCTATAGAAGAAACTGTTAAAGAATCTATTTTAATTTTGTATAATAAAAAGTCTTGTCCTGAATTGGATTTTCAATATACAAAAAAAAAATATTCGGGAGATATCACTTTGATTCTGTTTCCTTTATCTAAAGAATTAAACCAATCTGTAGAAAAAATAGGGTATAAAATAGGAAATTATGTTAAAAATCAATTAAAAGGGTTGATTAAATTTTCTATTATTAAAGGTTTTTTAAATTTTATTTTTGAAGATGATTATTATATTTATCTTCTTAAAAAAATGTTAAACACAAATTTTTATGATTTAAAATATCCTTCCCAAAAAATCATGATAGAATATTCGTCCCCTAATACGAATAAACCTCTTCATTTAGGGCATATTAGAAATAGTCTTATTGGAGCATCTATAGCTCAAATATTGGAAATGGTTGGTCATGAAATAATCAGAACTCAAATCATTAATGATAGAGGAATACATATATGTAAATCTATGATAGCTTGGAAAAAATTTGGAAAAGGAGAAACTCCTAGAAAAGTTAACATAAAAGGAGATCATTTTGTAGGAAAATATTATAATTTATTCGAGAAAATTTATCGTCAGGAAATTAAAGATCAAGAATTGTCTAATAAAAATTATAAACCTATTAATTCAATTATGAATCAAGCTAGAGAATTATTGAAAAAATGGGAATTAGGAGATCCTTCAATTCGAAATATTTGGAAGAAAATGAATCAATGGGTTTATAATGGTTTTGAAGAGACTTATAATAAATTAGGAATTACTTTTGATAAAGTAGAATATGAAAGTAATATTTATGAAATTGGAAAAAAAATTGTAAAAGAAGGTCTTAAAAAAGGAGTTTTTTTTCAAAAAAAAGATAGATCCGTTTGGATTGATTTAATTAAAGAAGGATTTGATCAAAAACTTCTATTAAGATCTGATCAAACTTCCGTATATATTACTCAAGATATTGGAACAGCTATAGAACGTTTTAAAAAACATAATTTAGATCGAATTATTTATATAGTGGGAAAAGAACAAGATTATCATTTCCAAGTTCTTTTTAACGTGTTGAATCGTTTAGGATATATATGGGTAAATAAATTATTTCATTTATCTTATGAAATGGTATATTTACCAAGTGGGAGAATGAAATCTAGGGAGGGAAATGTTGTAGACGCTGACAGTCTAATTTTAAAAATGTATTCTATTTCAAAAAATAATTTTTTGAAAAAAGTTGTAATAAAAAAAGAAGAACAAGAAGAATCTGCTAAAATAATAGGAATAGGAGCTTTGAAATATTACTTTTTGAAAATAGATCCAAGAAAAAAAATAGTTTTTTACCCAGAAAAATCTATAGATTTTAAAGGAAAAACAGGAACATATATTCAATATACTTATTCTAGAATTCGTTCTTTGGAACGAAATTTTTTCAAATTATGTTCTTTACTTAATTATTATTGGTCAGATATAAAATTTGATCTATATGAAAAAAACATGATAAAAATTCTTCAAAAATATCCATTAATACTAAAAAAATCATCGATACATTTGAATCCTTCTTTAATAGCGAATTATGTTTATGAAGTTTCTAAAACTTTTAATCATCTTTATCAAAATAAAAAATTAATAGATCCTTCAAACATAATTTATAGTAATATTTATATGAACATTATTCATATAACAGGAAATATTTTAAAATCTGGTATGAGTTTATTGGGAATTCAAATGCTTGATCGTATGTAAAAAATATGTAAAAAAAAATGTACACATAACTTATGTTTGAACACTTACAAAATAAATTATCTAATGCTCTTCATATCTTGAAGGGGCATAACACTATTACAGAAATTAACATAGCACATTCTCTAAAAAAAATCGGACAAGCACTTATTGATGCAGATGTTAATTATAAAATAGTTAAAAGTTTTATTCAAAGAGTTAAAGAAAAATCTGTTGGTCAAAAAGTTTTGACTTCTTTAAATCCAAAACAATTAATTACAAAAATTGTATATGATGAATTAGTTTTTATCATGGGTAAAAAAAATGTAGAAATGAATCTTTCTAAAAATCCTTCTATTATCTTAATTTGTGGATTGCAAGGTAGTGGAAAAACTTCTTTTTCCTCTAAACTTGCTTTTTTTTTAAGAAAGAAAAATAAGACCCCTTTGTTAGTGGCTGCAGATATTCATCGTCCTGCAGCCATAGATCAACTGAAATTAATTTCGGAAAGAGTAAATATTCCTGTTTTTTCTTTGGAAAGAAGTAGAGATGTTATAGAGATCGTTAACCAATCTATTCTTTATGCCTATAAAAAAAAGAATAATGTAATTATTATTGATACAGCTGGTAGATTAGCTATAGATGAAATTATGATGGAAGAGATCAAAAAAATAAATAAATATTCTCAACCAAACGAAACTTTATTTGTTGTTGATGCAATGACTGGACAAGACGCTATAAACACGGCTCAATGTTTCTTAAAAACATTGAATATTGATGGAATTGTAATAACAAAATTAGATGGAGATACTAGAGGAGGTGTTGCCATAACTATATCTAGTATAGTGAAAAAACCTATAAAATTTATTAGTAATGGAGAAAAAATAGGAGATTTAGAAGTTTTTCATCCAGATAGAATAGCTAATAGAATTTTAGGTATGGGTGATATAGTTTCTTTAGTTGAAAAAGTACAAGAACAATTTGATGAGGAAAAAACTAAAAAAATTTATCAAAAAATTTCAAAAAATCGTTTTAATTTTAATGATCTATTAGAACAAATTCAACAAATAAAAAAAATAGGAGATATAAAAAATATTATTTCAATGATTCCTGGAATAAATAAGTATTTTTCTTTTGATGGGAATCAAAAAGATTCTATTAAAAAAATAAAAGCAATTATTCATTCTATGACTCCTTATGAAAGGAATAATCCCAAGGTTTTTTCTGATATAAGAAGAAAAAAAAGGATTTCTAAAGGATCTGGGATCACGTTGAATTATATAGAGATTTTTATAAAACAATTTCATGATATGAATAAAATTATGAAAAGTATTTCTGCTCATTCAGGAAATAAAATTATCAAAGATTTTATATATCAAATATTTAATAAATAAAATAATGCACAATTTTAATTAAAATTTTCTTTTATTGAAAATATTTTTAATTTTGTTCATTTAAAATTTTAAAAATCCCAATAGGATGAATATTCCATTTGGAATTTGATATGAGTGAAAGGTGATGAAAGGTTTTTTAAATAGAGATAGGTTTTTAAACATTTTAGAGAATGTAAATATTTGGGATGTTATCATTATTGGAGGGGGAGCTACAGGGTTAGGGATTGCTTTGGATTCTTCTTCTAGAGGATATAAAACTCTTTTATTAGAACAATCTGATTTTTCCAAAGCTACTTCTAGTCGGAGTACAAAATTAGTTCATGGAGGAATACGATATTTAGCTCAAGGAAATATCAGATTAGTTTATGAAGCTTTACGAGAAAGGGGTTTTTTATTAAAAAATGCACCTCATTTAGTAAAAAAACAAAAATTTATAATTCCAATTTTCAGTTGGAAAATGGGGATTATGTATTGGACTGGTCTAAAATTATATGAATGGCTATCTGGATCTTTAAGTTTTGGAAAATCAATATTTTTATCCAAAACTGAAATAGTTGATAATTTTCCAGAAATGAAAAGTGAAGGTTTAAAAGGAGGGATTTTATATTATGATGGCCAGTTTGATGATGCACGATTAGCTATAAATTTGGCTCAAACTTGTGTTCAAAAAGGTGGAATATTATTAAACTATTTTCAAGTCAAAAATCTGATAAAAAAAATTGGAAATAAAATTTCTGGAGTTGTTGCCTATGATATAGAAACTCAAAAAAAATATTCTATTTATTCAAAAATAGTTATAAATGCTACTGGAGTTTTTTCTGATTCTATTTCAAAAATGGATGAATCTTCCTGTCCTACTTTCATAAGACCAAGTCAAGGAACACATGTTGTGTTAAGTAAATCTTTTTTTAGTAGTTTAAATGCTATGGTTATTCCAAAAACTCCAGATGGAAGAGTTTTATTCTGTGTTCCATGGTACGATCATGTTTTAGTAGGAACTACAGATACTTTATTAGAAAAAAGTATTCTTGAACCAAAACCTTTAGAGGAAGAAATTGATTTTATATTACAAACTTTTAACAAATATTTTGTATTTCATATAAAAAGAAGTGATATATTAAGTGCATTTTCAGGATTACGTCCTCTTTTTGTCCCTAATAATTCTTTTTATAATAATACTAAAACCAAAGATATTTCTAGATCTCATAAACTTATGGTTAGTTCTTCTGGACTAATCACTATTATAGGGGGAAAATGGACCACATATAGAAAAATGGCTGAAGATACTGTAAATAAAGCTATTGAAATAGGAAAATTAAATAAAAAGCCCTCTATAACAAAAAACCTTAAAATTTATGGGTCCTATTCTTCATATAAAAGTCAAAATCATTACTGGAATAAATATGGAGAAGATGAATATCATATAAAAAAACTAATTGATCAAAATCCATTATTGGGAGTATCTTTAATTTCAAAAAATTCTTTTTCTTATACTGAAGCAGAAGTAGTTTGGATGGTCCGTCATGAAATGGCAAGAACAATCGAAGATATTTTAGCAAGAAGGTTCCGTATCTTATTTTTAGATGCTAAGAAAGCAATAGGTATAGCACCTAGAATAGCAACATTAATGGCTAAAGAACTTTCTAAAGATGAAAAATGGGAAAAATCGCAAATATTAGCTTTCAAAAAGTTAGCTATGCAATACTATTATCCATCAACTTGATAGTATACAAAGTTATTATATTGTTTATGAAGTTTATGAAAAAATATGTACTATCATTAGATCAGGGAACTACTAGTTCTAGAGCTATTATTTTTGACAAAATCGGTAATATTATTTCTGTAGCTCAAAGAGAATTTACTCAAATTTACCCTCATCCTGGATGGGTAGAACACAATGCAGAAGAAATATGGTCTACGCAAGCTTCAGTTGCTTTAGAAGCAATTTTAAAGGCTAATTTAGAAGGAGAAAATATTGTATCAATAGGAATAACTAATCAAAGGGAAACTACTGTTGTATGGGATAAAAAAACAGGAGAACCTATTTTTAATGCTATAGTATGGCAAGATAGACGTACATTTAAATATTGTGATCGTCTTAGAAAAGACGGATTAACTGAAATGATTCGAAAAAAAACAGGATTGATTATAGACCCTTATTTTTCCGCTACGAAAATTAAATGGATATTAGAGAATGTTCCTGGAGCTGATAAAAAAGCTCGTTCTGGATCTTTAGCTTTTGGTACAATAGATTCATGGTTAATATGGAATTTGACTGGTAAAGAAATTCATGTAACAGATGTAACGAATGCTTCGCGTACGATGTTATTTAATATTCATACTCTTAGCTGGGATCAAGAATTAATAGATTTATTTAATATTCCAATTGCTATGCTTCCAGAAGTAAAATCATCTAGTGAAATTTTTGGTTATACAACAGGACACATTTTATCACATAAAATACCTATATCTGGTATTGCTGGAGATCAACAAGCCGCTCTTTTTGGTCAAATGTGTACTAAAATTGGTATGGTAAAAAATACCTATGGAACGGGATGTTTTATGTTAATGAATGTAGGAAATAATCCTGTTTTTTCTCAAAATAATTTAATTACTACTGTAGCTTGGAAAATAAAAAATCAAGTTCAATATGCTTTGGAAGGGAGTGTTTTTATTGCAGGTGCTGTTGTTCAATGGCTTAGAGATGGACTAGGTCTTCTTTTATCTTCTAACGAAGCGGAAACACTCGCTTCTTCTGTAGATAATACAGAAGGTTTATATATGGTTCCAGCCTTTTCTGGTTTGGGAGCTCCTTATTGGGATCAAAAAGCAAGAGGGACCATCGTAGGAATTACAAGAGGAACTTCTTCTGCTCATCTTGTTAGAGCGGCATTAGAAAGTATCGCTTTTCAAAATATGGATGTATTAAAAGCTATGGAAGCAGATTCTGGTGTTTCTATAAAAGAACTCCGTGTAGATGGAGGAGCTACGGTAAATAAATTATTAATGCAGTTTCAATCTGATATCTTGGATGTAAAAGTTGTTAAATCTAAAATTTCTGAGCTTACAGCAGCTGGAGCTGCTTATTTAGCAGGATTAGCTGTAGATTATTGGAGTAGTCTTGAAGATATTCAAGACAAATGGCAATTAGAACAGGTTTTTGAACCAAAAAAAATGTCTAGTAGATTGGAAAAAATTCAAGGTTGGAAAAGAGCAATCAAAACCACTCGTTCTTGGTCCAGTTAAAAACAAAAATAAAATGACAAAAATATCTGCAGAAATCATAGGAACAATGATTTTAGTATTTTTGGGAAATGGTGTAGTGGCAAATATAATTTTATCAAAAACTAAAGGTCATAGTAATAATAAAAATGGGGAATGGATAACTATTACTGTAGGATGGGCTCTAGCTGTTTTTATGGGGGTGATTGTATCTGCTCCTTATAGTGGAGGACACTTAAATCCATGTGTAACAATAAGTTTTGCCATAATTGGAAAATTTAGTTGGAAACTAGTTCCTTTTTATGTTTTTTCCCAATTAATTGGAGCTATGTTAGGATCTTTATTCGTATGGTTTTTATACAAGGATCATTTTTATGAAACTCAAGAACAAAAAAAAAAATTATCTGTTTTTGTGACTATCCCCTCTATAAAAAATTTATCCTCAAACTTTTTAAGTGAAGTATTATCTACTTTTATTTTTATATTCGTTTCTTTATATCTTTCTACAGAAGGAACTATTTTTTTAGAACAAAAAAAATATCCTATAGGTTTAGGTTCCTTAAGTTCACTTTCTTCCGCTTTAGTAGTATTAGGAATTGTTTTATCCTTAGGTGGATCTACAGGAGCTTCTCTTAATCCTGCTCGTGATCTAGGTCCAAGAATTATTTATTCCATCATTCCTATTCCGGATAAAGGAGAAAGTAATTGGGATTACGCTTTAATTCCAATATTTGGTCCTATAGTTGGATGTATAATAGCATCAACATTATATTTAATTTTATCATCATAAAAATAAAAAAACTTGTAACTTAATTTTAAGTTATGATGGATAAAACTCTTTTTTTAAAAAATAGAATAGATCATAGGAAGATAGGAAAAAAATTAAAATTTTTTATTTTTTCTGATCAAGTAGGAACAGGATTACCTTTATGGTTACCTAGAGGAGTAGTTTTTAGGAAAAATTTAGAAGAATTTCTAACTGATGTTCAAAAAAAATCAGGATATGAAATGGTCGTAACTCCACACATTGGATGCAAAAAATTATATGTTAGAAGTGGTCATTGGAGTAAATACGGAAAAAATCATTTTAAACCTATTCATACTCCTCTTTTTGACGAAGAGTATCTTTTAAAACCTATGAATTGTCCTCATCATTGTGAAATTTATCGTTCTCAAGAATGGTCTTATCGTGATCTTCCTAAACGTTTTGCAGAGTTTGGAACTGTGTATCGTTATGAACAAAGTGGAGAACTTCATGGTCTAACTAGAGTTAGATGTTTTACTCAAGATGATGCTCATATTTTTTGTACTCATGATCAATTGTTAGAGGAATTTAAGAAAGTAATTAATTTAGTTTTTTATGTTTTTCGATATCTAGGTTTTTTGACATACACAGTTAGAATATCTCTTAGAAATCCTAAAAAAATGAATGATTATATAGGATCAGAAATAAATTGGGAAAAGGCTGAAAAATCTATTTTACAAATAGTGAAAGAAGAAAATATAGAAGCATCTATTAATTATGGAGATGCTGCTTTTTATGGACCAAAATTAGATTTTCTCATTCAAGATTCTTTAGGGAGAAGTTGGCAACTTGGAACAATTCAAGTTGATTATAATTTGCCTGAAAGATTTGATTTATATTATAAGGGGAAAAATAATGAAAAATGTCGTCCAGTAATGATACACAGAGCTCCATTTGGTTCGTTAGAACGTATTATTGCTATTATGATAGAACATACAGAGGGAAATCTTCCATTATGGTTGGTTCCTAATCAGGCTGTTATACTTCCTATAAGTGAAAAATATGCAGTTTATGCGAAAAAAATTTTAAATTTAATGCAAGATTATAAAATTCGTGTATTTATTGATAATAGAAACGAGAAAATTAATAAAAAAATTAGAGATTCTGAAGAAAATAAAATTCCTTATATGATAATTTTGGGAAAAAAAGAGGAAAAAAATAAAATGATGTCAATACGACGTCATGGTATAGGACATATAGGAGAATTTTCTATATCCAATGGATTAGAATCTATTTTGAATGAAATAAATAAATTTAAAAACTAAAACTGTTATAAAAAAGAAATACTCAAGAAGTGGTAGAGGTAATAGAAGAAATAGAATATACAGGCCATTACCACAAAAAAAAGAAGAACATCGTATTAACGAAAGGATTGCTAATACACAAAAAGTTCGTTTAGTAGGTGATTCTTCCATAGAGAATGGAATTTATTCTATACAAAAAGCACTACAATTTTCTAAAGAAAGAGAACTAGACTTAGTTGAAATTAATCCTAAATTAAATCCTCCGGTTTGTAAGATATTGGATTATAAAAAATTTTTATATGAACAAAAAAAAAGAAAAAAACAATTTAAAGCAAAACAAATTAAAGTCAATACTAAGGAAATTAGATTTGGACCACAAATTGGAGATCATGATGGAAAAGTAAAGATTAAAAGCGCAGAGAAATTTTTAATGCGTGGAGATAAAGTCAAAGTATTTGTTTTTTTTAAAGGCCGTTCTATAGTATATAAAGACCAAGGTAAAATAAAATTATTAAAATTTGCAGAAGAAATTGAGGAATATGGAAAAGTAGAACAAATGCCGGTTATGGAAGGAAAGAGAATGTATATGATATTAGCTCCAAAAAAATTTTGAATTATTTTTATGCCTAAATTAAAAACAAAATCAGGATCAAAAAAAAGATTTAAAAAAACAGGGAATGGGTATATTAAAAGAAAACACGCATTTAAAAATCATCTTTTAACTAAAAAATCTAAAAGGAAAAAACGTAATCTTTCTAGATTTACTTTGTTGAAAAAATCAGATCAAAAAAATATAAAAACACAAATTTAGAAAATTATGCCTAGATCTACCAATTCGGTTTCCTCTAGACGAAAACGTAAGAAAATACTGAAATTATCCAAAGGTTTTTATGGTTCCAGAAGTAAAGTTTATACAGTTGCTAAAAACGCTGTAGAAAAATCTTTTGTTTATGCTTTTTATGGGAGAAAAAGAAAAAAAAGAGATTTCAGATCTCTTTGGATTCAGCGTATTAATGCGGGAGTACGTCAGTATGGAAAATCCTATTCTGAATTTATGAATAAATTATCCGAAAAAAAAATTAAAATTAATAGAAAAATTCTTTCATATATATCTATGAATGAACCTAATGTATTTAAAAAAATTTTAGATGATATTTATTCAAAATAAATTCATCAATTTTCTTTCTATTATTTTTTTCTTTTTATAAGAAAAATAATCTATGAAAAGTTTCCCTTCAATATGATCGTATTCATGCAATATTACTCTTGCACATATTCCTGTTAAAATTTTTTTTTTTTCCTCCAATTTTGATCATAATATTCAATTATGACATTAGATTTTCTTTTGATATATCCCATAATTCCAGGAATACTAAGACATCCTTCATTAAACTTATATTCTTTTCCATGAATTTTTAATATTCTAGCATTAATAAAAACTTCTTTATAATTTTTGATGTGTTCTCCTTTTAAATAAGAAGTTTCAACTATAAAAAGTCTAATATTTTTTCCAATTTGGGGTGCTGCTAATCCTATTCCTTTTACTTTATGTATTGTTTCAAACATATCTTTAATTAATTGATTAATTTCCTTCTTTTTCTCATAAGAAGAAAAATCTATGTCTAAGCATTTTTTTCTCAAAATAGGATTTCCATAAAGAACTATAGGTAATATCATGAATCAATCTTGTTTTTCTTTTTTCGTAAGATAAGACTGTAAAATTATAGTAGCACTAATCTGATTTAAAATTTTTTTTATTCTTCTTTTTTTTTTTTTAAACCCAATTCAATCATGGTATTAAAAGCTATTTTAGATGTAAAACGTTCATCGAGTCTTTCAATAATGATTGTAGGATACCTTACATGAAAGATAGAAATAAAATTCTGAATTTCTGTTTCTATTAAAATTTCTTTTTGATTATTCAATTTTTTTGGTAATCCTACAACAATTGTTTCTATTTTTTCATAAGATAAAAAATTTTCTAAAAAATTCATTAAATTTTTTGTTAAAATAGTATCTAATCCAAACGAAAATATTTTTTTTTCATCTGTTATAGATAAACCAGTCATAATTTTCCCATAATCAATTCCTAATATTTTTGACATTGTAAAATCTACTTATACTTGTTTTGTTATCTTATTTTATTTTCGCTATTTTTGTCATCATTAATATAATAAAAGTGGACAGATTAAAATTAGAAATAGAAAAATTTTGGTATAAAAAAAATGTATGGACCACTGATACAAATATAAAAGATATAGTTTATCAGGTCATTGAATATTTAGAAATGGGTTCAGTCAGGGTATCGAATTATTTCAATGAAAAATGGATAATCAATGAATGGGTTAAAAAAGCTATTATTATGTATTTTTCTATTCAAAATATGAATACAATAGAATTAGGTCCATTAGAATTTTATGATAAAATTCCTATTAAAAATAAATTTAAGGAAAAAGGAATCCGTGTAGTTCCTCATGCTATAGCACGTTATGGTTCATATATATCACCTGGAGTCATTCTCATGCCATCTTATGTTAATATAGGAGCATATATAGGAGAAAACACTATGATAGATACATGGGCTACAGTGGGAAGTTGTGCTCAAATTGGTAGTAACGTTCATTTAAGCGGAGGAGTAGGAGTAGGAGGAGTTTTAGAGCCATTACAAGCTCATCCAGTAATTATTGAAGATGATGTATTTATTGGATCTAGATGCATTTTAGTGGAGGGAGTTTTGATTAAAAAGGGTTCTGTTTTAGGAGCAAATGTTGTACTCACTGCCTCTACCAGAATTTTTGATGTAACTAATGAAAAAGCTATTGAAACAAAAGGTTTTATTCCAAACTATTCTGTAGTCATACCAGGATCTTATCCAAAAAAATTCCCTTCAGGTACATATTATGTTCCATGTGCTATGATTATAGGAAAAAGAACAGAAAGCACAGATAAAAAAGTTTCTTTAAATCAAGCGTTAAGAACTCATAATTTAAAAATTTAAATGTCTTTTCAGATAGAAATAGAAAAAAGTGTAGATATACTAAAAAAAGGAAAAAATATATTATATCCTACAGATACTATATGGGGGTTGGGGTGTGATGCATTTAATATTCAAGCTATACAAAAAATATGTGAAATAAAAAATAGAAATATTTGCAAATCTATGATTGTTTTGGTAGAAAGTATAGATCGTTTACATCAATTGGTAGGAAAAATCTCTGATTTTACTAGAAGAATAATTATTAATAATCTTGTAAAAAAAGATAAACCTATCACCATAGTATATAAAAACACTAAAAAAATAGCATCTAATTTTTTTAGACAAGACAACACTTTAGCTATCCGTTTAACATATGACCCATTTTGCATTGGTTTAATAAGAAAATTAGATAGACCTATTATTTCTACTTCTGCTAATTTTTCAGGATTTATGACTCCTAAATCTTTTTCAGAAATTAATCCCGCTATTTTAAGTAGAACAGACTACATTGTAAATTTTCGTAGAAAAGAAAAACCAAACTATAGTGCTTCTTCTATCATAAAAATTGTGTCTAATAAAGTAAAAATATTACGCATATAGACTAATATGAATTTATCATCTGCTGTTCATAAAAAAATATTTCATATTGTAAGTATATCTTCTCAAAAAATAAAACAAAATAGTTATGTTATAGGAGGTTATGTTAGAGATTTTTTACTTGGGAAAGTACAATCAAGAGATCTAGATATTTTAACCATAGGAGAAGGGATTAGGCTAGCTAAAGAGGTTTCTAAAAATATTGTTTCTTATCATCCTAAAATAAGGATATTCAAGCGTTTCGGTACAGCAATGTTAGAATATGATAATCAAAAAATAGAATTTGTAGGATCACGAAAAGAATCGTATCATTTTTATAGTAGAAAACCAGTTATAGAATTGGGATCATTACAAGATGATCAAAATAGAAGAGATTTTACAATCAATACTTTAGCTATTAGTCTCAATCATAATAATTATGGAGAGTTAATAGATCCATTTGGAGGTTTATCTGATTTGAAAAAAAAAATATTAAAAACTCCATTAGATGCAAATATTACTTATTCTGATGATCCACTACGAATGATGCGAGCTATACGGTTTGCCACTCAATTACAGTTTAATATAGAAAAATATTCATTTCAATCAATTAAAAAAAACAAGGATAGAATAAATATTGTTTCTACAGAAAGAATTATTGAAGAATTTAACAAAATTTTATTATCCGAAAAACCTTCTATAGGGTTATTTTTGTTATATAAATCTGAGTTATTATCAATAATATTACCGGAACTTGTTTCTTTAAAAGGAATAGAAGAAAAAAATGGATATAAACATAAAGATAACTTTTATCATACTTTGCAAGTAGTAGATAATATTAGCAAAGAAAAAGATAATTCTCTTTGGTTAAGATGGGTTGCATTACTTCACGATATTGGAAAAACTTATACCAAAAAATTCATTCCAAGAATAGGATGGTCATTTCATGACCATGAATTTGTAGGATCTAAGATGGTTAAAAATATATTTCAACGTTTAAAACTTCCAAAAGGTTCTTCTATGAAGTATGTGAAAAAAATGATTCAATATAGTTATAGACCTATTGCATTAATAGGATACAACTCCAGTGATTCTGCTATACGTAGATTTATATTTGATATAGGAAATGATTTAGAAGATTTAATGAAATTATGTATTGCTGATATTACTACTAATAATATGGAAAGAAAAAATCAGTACGAAAAAAATATTTACCTTCTCATGGAAAGGATTAGAAATCTAGAAAAAAAAGATAAGATTAAAAATTGGAAATCTCCTATATCGGGAAATGATATAATGAAAGCCTTTCATATTTATCCATGTAAAAAAATAGGAATCATAAAAAATTTTGTTAAAGACTCTATTTTAGAAGGAAAAATATCTAATAATTTTCATTCTGCTTATATTCTCATGTTAAAAAAAGGAGAAGAATTAGGATTGAAAAAAAAATAGTATATGTTGTACTCTAATATTAATGAAATAAATAAAAATAAGAAAAAAATTGTATTATTACCGCATAATAATCCAGATGGAGATGCTTTGGGTTCTTCTTTAGCTCTTTTATTTTATTTTAGAAAATTAAAACATAGTGTAGATTTAATATCTCCAACAGAATATTCTGAATCTTTTAAATGGCTCCCTGGATGCAAGGATATTATTGTGTTTTCTGAACATACAAAATCTTTAATAAAAAAAAAAATTGCAGACTCTGATTATGTTTTTCTCATAGATTTTAATAATTATTCTAGAATAAATAATATAAGAGATTTTTTTTTGTATTCAAAAGCAAAAAAAATACTCATTGATCATCATCCATTTCCACTTCATTTTGATTTTATGTTTTCAGATTCTACGGTAGCAGCTACTAGTATTTTAGTTTTTCGATTCATATCAAAAATGAATAATTTAGATAAAATAGACAAAGAAATAGCTACATGTTTATATGTAGGATTAATGACAGATACAGGTCTTTTTCGTTTTCCTTCTGTAACTTCAGAAACTCATTTTATTGCCGGTAAATTAATAAAGAAAGGAATTGACATAAGTTATATTTATAATCATTTACAAGAAAAATATAATGAAAATAAATTAAAATTATTATCTAAAGCATTGAAAAGATTAAAAGTCATTAAAAAATATAGAACAGCTTATACGAGTATTAAAGCTTCGGATGTTGATTTGCATTCTTATAAACAAGGAGATACAGAGGGAATTATCACTTATGGATTAAATATTAAAAATATTGTTTTTTCCGTTTTCTTTTTTGAAGAAAAAGAAGAACTTCCTGTCAAAATTTCTTTTCGATCAAAAGGAAATTTTGATGTAAATATGTTTTCGAGAAAACATTTCAGAGGAGGAGGGCATAAAAATGCAGCAGGAGGAACATTAGAAAAAAATTTATCTGAATCTATAAAATATTTTTTAAATATTATACCCACTTATTATAATAACCTCATGCTTTCCATTTGATATTACATCCGTAACTTAATTTTACTGTTGTAGGTATTTTTTTTCCATTTAAAATGTTTTGTAATACATTTCTTACATCAAAACCTGTAATAGGAACGTTATTTTCTGGTCTAGAATCATCTAATTGTCCATGATAATATAAATTTCCACTTCCGGAAAATATAAAAAATTCAGGAGTACATTGTGCTCCATAATATTTGGCGACTTCTTGTGTTTCATCAAAAAAATAAGGAAAAGGATAACCTAATTTATAATGTACTTGTTTCATATTTTCTGGAGAATCCTCCGGGTATTTTTTGATATCATTAGAATTGATTGCTAAAAATGAAATATTTTTTGGAATAAAATCCTTAGCCAAACGAATTAATTCCGTATTAATATATTTAACATATGGACAATGATTGCAAATAAACATTATTACAGTTGCTTTATCTGAAAAAAAATCTTTAAGAAATTTCTTCTTTCCTGAAGAAACTTCTAATAAGTTAAAATTTTTAATTTTAATTTTAATTTCGTTAGAAGAATAAGTTCGTGCCATGATTTACAATTTTTTTTTATAACAAAAAACAAAAGATTTTTTTTTTTCTTCTTCAGCTAATTCAGAATCTATCAATATTCTTCCACTATGTTCATCTATTAAAAGTTTGGTACGTTGTACCAATTCAGAATATTTTTGAGGTGTTATTGCTAAATAAGACCCCAATGGTGCACCTCTTTGTACTGGAGCTATAGCTACTCCATTTTTGACTCCATTTCTTATTCTTTGATAGGTTTTTAATAAATTATTATCTACTTTTTTAGAAAAAAATAAAGATTTCTTTAATAAGATTTTTTCTTCTTTATCGTTTTCCAAAAGAATATTATTTAACTCTTTTTTTTTATGCAAAAGGTGTTCTTTTTTGTTTTTTAATAAATATTCTTTTTTTTTTAAAATTTCCTTTTTTTTATAAATTTGAATGTTTAATTCTTTAATTCTTTTTTTAGATAACTGAATTTCTAATTTTTGATAATCAATCTCTTTATCTAGAGAATATAATTCTTTATGGTTTTTGACATGATCTTTTTGTTTTTCATATTTATTGATTAAAATCTCTGAAGACTTAACACTTTGGTTTTGTCTATTTATATTCTCTTTTAGATAAAGAATATCTTCATGAATATTTTCTAATTTTTTTTTCATTTTGTCTAGTTCTTCTTCTAGACTTTCTATTTCTATAGGAATATTTTTCCGAAATTTTCGTATTTCATCTATACGGGAGTCTATTAATTGAAGATTATATAATACTCTTAACTTATCTATCACAGTAACTGCTTCTTGTATTTTATGTTCCATAATTAATTAATGAAAATATTTAACTGGATTAGTATGAATTTCTGATTCATAAACAGAAATAGAAGTAAAATTTTTATCTAAGAAAGATTTTACTAAATTTTTAGTGAATTTTTCAGATTCATAGTGTCCTATATCCACAATTAATATTTTTTTTTCATGTTTAAAAAAATCATGATATTTTAAATCGGAAGAAACAAAAACATCAGCTTTTTCTTTTATAGCAGTTTCTATTCCAAAACGACCTGAACCTGTAATCATAGCTATTTTTTGAATGTTTTTTTCTCTAAAATTAGAGTGTCGAATACAAGTAACATTCATTTTTTTTTTTATAAAACAAAGAAAATCGTATTCATTCATTTTTTTCATAAGATTTCCTATAAAGCCTATTCCTATATAAGGACTGATATTTTCAATATTATAAATTTCGTAAGCAATTTCTTCATAAGGATGACTTTTAAATAAAGCATTTTTTATTATATTTAACTTATAATTAGGAAAGATTACATTAATACAAGTCTCTCTTTCCATATGAAAAACTTCTTTTTTACCAAAAAAAGGTTTAGTTTTTTTATTTCCCATATAACTTCCAAACCCATCAAAATTATAACTACAATGACTGTAATTAGATATATTTCCAGCTCCTGCTTCAAATAAAGCATTTCTAACTTTAGAAGCATAATCTATTGGGACATAGGTTGTTAATTTTTTTAGATTTTCTTTCTTTGGAAAAAGAACTTTTTCTCTATTAATTTTCAATAATTTTGATATATAAGAAGAAGGTCCATCCCATACCATATCTAGATTAGTATGAATTACATAAATAGATGTATCATTTTTTAACGCATGAATTATAACTCTTTCTGAATATGTTTTTCCAGTTATATTTTTAATAGATTGAAAAATGATAGGATGAAAAGAAATTATTAAATCACATTTTTTATTAATAGATTCATAAAAAACTTCTTCAGTTAGGTCTAAAGTAATCAATACATTTTTTACTTTTTTATGAAATGATCCTACAATTAATCCAACGTTATCATAAGAATGTGCATATTTCACAGGAGCTATATTTTCTAATATATCAGCTATGTCTTTTACAAACACTTTCATATAAAAAAAAACATCTTATTGTGACAAATTTATTAAAAAAAATTGATTTTTATATTTTTTGGTAGTATTATTAATATATATAATAAAAAATATGAGTGTCATTCAAAAAAAACCAAAATGGATAAAAGTAAAATTACCAACAAATAAAAATTATCATAACTTGCAGAAGTTAGTTTCTTTACATAAACTGAATACAATATGTCAAAGTGGAAGTTGTCCCAATATAGGAGAATGTTGGGACAAAGGTGTTGCTACTTTTATGATATTGGGAAATATTTGTACAAGATCTTGTCGATTTTGCGGAGTAAAAACAGGACGGCCTAATCAAATAGATTGGAAAGAACCAGAAAAGGTAGCAAAATCTATAAAAATATTAAAAATAAAACATGCTGTATTAACTTCTGTAAATAGAGATGATTTACAGGATATGGGGTCCTATATATGGGTTCATACTATACAGAAAATACGGAATTTTAATCCCGATATTACAATAGAGGCTTTAATACCAGATTTTAAAGGAGAAAAAAAAATAATAGATAAAATAATTGATACCAAACCAGAAGTTATTTCCCATAATGTAGAAACAGTTTCTCGATTAACAAAAAAAATTCGGATACAAGCTAAATATGATCGTAGTCTTGAAATTTTACAATACATTAAAGAAAAAAATAAAAATATACGTACAAAAACGGGAATTATGTTAGGATTAGGAGAAACAAAAGAAGAAATAGTAGAAACTATGAAAGATATAAAAAAATCTAAAGTAGATATTTTGACAATGGGACAATATTTACAACCTTCTTCAAAACATTATCCCGTTCGTTTTTTTGTTTTTCCAGAACAATTTAAAGAATTGAAAAAAATTGGATTAAAAATGGGATTTAAATATGTAGAAAGTGGACCATTAGTTAGATCTTCTTATCATGCGGAAAAACATGTGAAATAAAAATCAATTAAGAAATTTTTTCTTCTTTTCCGAAGAAATACTGATATTTTTTTTCATTCCACATTTTTTTTTCACATAGAAAATTTTTAATATAAAATGATACAGATTTATTCTTATTGTCTCCAAGTTTGGAAAATAAAATAAGTTGTTCAACAGAACGGGTAGTAGCTACATATAATAAATTGATATTATCAAATAGAATATTTGATAGATAATCTTTATAAAGAGTTCGAATATTATCATCATGTTTAATATGTTTAAAATAAGTTTCTATTTCTAAATAAATAGTATTTAATCCATTATATAAATAAGGATTTACATCTATCCATATTTTTTCTTTTTTTTTAGGAAGAATATTCCAATCCGCAAAAGGAATCAATACTACAGGAAACTGTAACCCTTTAGATTTGTGAATAGTCATAATACGAATAGCATTAATTTGATTAGAAATCACTATACTTTCTTTGTTTTTTTTTAATTCCCAGTAATCTAGAAAATCTAAAATAGAATTTCCTACTTTTTTCATGGATCGATAAACAAAATCTAAGAAAGAATAGATATATGTATAATTTCTTTTATCTAATAATCCAAAAACTTCAATAATTTTTTCCGATATATTATATATAGATTTATTATAAAATTTATTAACATTGAATGAATTTTTTAGTGTAATCTTTTTTATAAATAAATCTATAGGTAAAAAAATCATCTTCATGATGAAGTCATGATCATTATTTATAGTCGTATTACTACGAATACGAAAGAATTTTTTTTGTGATAATAAAAAAATTAGAAAAACTCTTTTTTGATAATAATGAGGATAACCAATAACATATAAAAAATTTATGATAATTTGTATTTCCAAATGATTCTTTATTAGTAAAGAAACAGATGTATTTACAATAAAACCATCTTCTACTAGTTTTTCAGACAAAAAATAACCTTCTTCATTATTTCTAACTAAAATAGCAATATCTGATAAAATATATTTTTGTTTTAATAATTTTTCTATTTTATTTTTTATTTTTGAATAAATATATTCCTTATAATTTTTATTATAATTTTTAATAAAGTTTAATTCTACATAACCCCCACATTTTTTATATACTTTTTGTTGATAATTTTTATATATATCTTGATAAATAGTAGATTTGAATGTTTTAGATATAGATTGATAAAGAAAATTATTAAATTTTACTATTTCTTCATAACTACGAAAATTTTTTTCTATAGTTTCTATTTTTTTTTTATAAAAACTTTCTTTAGAAGAAATTAAATTTATAAATTGTTTTGCATCTCCACCTCTCCATCTGTATATAGATTGTTTAGGATCTCCTACTATTATAGCTGATCCATTTTCGGATAACGCATTTTCAACTAATATTTTAATATTTTGCCATTGTAAAAATGAAATGTCTTGAAATTCATCTATGAAATAATATTTATATTGTATTCCTATTTTTTCATATATTTTTGGAAATGTTTCTTTAACAATTTTTTCATAAAGAATTTTATTTAATTCTGAATTTAAAATAATTTTTTCTTCATTTCTTATAGAATGAAATTCTTTTTCAATTTCATGTATTATTGATAACATGCTTATGTTTCTTAAAAAAAGTTTATCCAAAAAATAATTGGATATGTTTTTTTCATACATAGATTTTGTTTCTTCATATAAAAGAAGTATTTCTTTCTTATTTGTTTCTATTAATATTTTTTGATTTTCATCAGAAAAAAATTTGGAATATAATATTCCTTTTTTAAGATATTTTTCAAGACGTTTATTAAAAGGATTAAAAAATATATTTCCACTTTTAAATTTTTGGAAAAACATGGGTAAATCTGAATGAATAAATGAATGTTTTTGAATAGAAGTATTTTCTAAGAAATTAAAAAATTTTTCTCCTTTTTTTTTACATTTTGTTTCAAATATTTTAGTTCTTTTAATTAGAATATTTTTTAACTGTAAAAAATTTTCAAAAGAATAATTTTTAATTTTTTTTATGGGAAAAAAATTATTTTCTTCAACCATCATATGAGTTATTTTGAATAATTCTTTTCTCAAATCCCAATTTTTACCTTGTTTTAGCTTTTCTAAAGAAGATTGAATCAAAATATTTGACCATTTTTCAGAATTTTTTAATCTATATAATATATTTTTTACAATTTTTAATAAAAATTGATCTGTATCCATTTCTAAACTAATTTTTCTTCCAGAAAAAAAAGATCTTATAATATTATAAGTAAATTTATCTATTGTACTTATGTTTCTAGAAAAAAAATAGAAATCGTATAATATTGAAAATAATATTTTTTTAGAACGTTGATATAATTGATCTTCTGTTAAACTAAAATTTTTAATAATGGAATCAAACAAAAAACGATATTCTTTTCGTACTTTCTTTTTTGAAAATTCTTTTATGCACTGTAAAATGCGATTTTTCATTTCTTCAGAAGCTTTTTTAGTAAAAGTTAAAGCTAAAATTCTTTTAAATTCATCAGGATAAGGGCTTTTTAATAAAATATAAAGATAATTGATTACTAAAAAAGTAGTTTTTCCTGAACCTGCTGAAGCATTGTATATTTTTAATGTAGGTGGTGTAATTATCATTCTAATAAGTTAATTTTTTCATATATTTTTTTAGTAATAAAATAAATTTTAACACATGTCTAAAAAATTTCCATTTGGAGTAGCAACCGGTAATCTTGTAAAAGAAATATTTGAATATGCTAAAGAAAACGTATTTTCTATTCCTGCCGTGAACGTTATTGGATCTAATACTATAAATTCTGTTATGGAAACTGCTGCAGAAGTAAATTCTCCTGTTATTATTCAGTTATCTAATGGAGGAGCTATTTTTAATGCTGGAAAAGGATTAAATAATGAAAAACAAAAAGCAGCAATTCAAGGTTCTATAGCTTGTGCAATGCATATTCATGAATTAGCTTCATATTATAAAACAACGGTAATTCTTCATACAGATCATTGTTCTAAACCATTATTACCATGGATAGATGGATTAATAGAAGCCAATGAAAAATATTATAAACGTTTTGGAAAAACATTATTTAGTTCACATATGTTAGATCTTTCTGGAGAACCTTTAATAGAAAATATTAATATTTGTGAGCAATACTTTGATAGAATGAATAAAACTAAAATGACCCTTGAAATAGAACTTGGTGTTACGGGAGGAGAAGAAGATGGTATAGATAATTCTAATATAGAAAACAATAAACTTTATACTCAACCAAAAGAAGTTTCTTATGCTTATGAAAGATTAATGAAAATAAGTGCTAATTTCATTATAGCAGCTTCTTTTGGAAATGTACATGGAGTTTATAGACCTGGAAATGTTATACTTCGTCCTGAAATTTTGAAAAATACACAAGAGTATATACAAAAAAAATTTCACACTAATGCTAAACCAGTATCTTTAGTTTTTCATGGTGGATCAGGATCAAGTGAAAAAGAAATAAAAAAAGCTATTACTTATGGAGTTGTAAAAATGAATATAGATACTGATTTACAGTATGCTTTTACTTGTGGAGTAAGAGATTATATGAATAAAAATAAGGAATACTTAAAAAAACAAATAGGAAACTTAAAAGGAAAACATCTTCCTAACAAAAAATATTATGATCCTAGAGTATGGTTAAGAGAAGGAGAAAAATCTTTTAAAATAATTTTAAAAAAATATTTTGAATTCATGAATAATATTAATACTTTATAAAAAACTAACCATGGCTTGGTTTTTAAGAAAAAAAAAGAATATCTTAACATCTGTAAATGATAGAAAAGATTCACCAAAAGGAATTTGGTACAGAACTCCTAGCGGGAAAATTATAGATACGGAAGAATTAAAAAAAAACGCTTATGTTAGTCCGGAAGATGGATATCATGTAAGAATTCATAGTAAAGAATATTTTGAAATTCTTTTTGATCATGGAAAATTTTTAGAAATAAATGAAAAAATGATTAGCCAAGATCCTATGAAATGGAAAGATTATAAAAAGTATACAGATAGAATTAAAGAAACACAAAAAAAAACAAATTTATATGATGCAATTAGAACAGGAATTGGAAAAATTAAAACTATAAATGCAGTGATATCTTGTATGGATTTTTCATTTATAGGAGGATCTATGGGTTCTGTTGTGGGAGAAAAAATATCTAGAGCTATAAAATATTGTATAGATAAAAAATATCCATATATTTTAATTTCTAAATCAGGAGGAGCAAGAATAATGGAATCTTCTTTTTCATTAATGCAAATGGCTAAAACTATAGCTCGATTAACTCAATTACGTGATGCTAAAATTCCTTATATCTCTGTTTTAACTGATCCAACTACGGGAGGTGTAACTGCCTCTTATTCTTTACTTGGAGACATCAATATAGCTGAACCTGGAGCTCTTATTGGATTTGCTGGACCCAGAGTTATCAGAGAAATAATAGGAAAAGATCTTCCAGAAGGATTTCAAACATCAGAATTTTTAATGGATCATGGATTTATAGATTTAATTTCTCCTAGAAATAAATTGAAAAAAAATATATATAATTTGATTTCTATGATGATATAAAAAATTATTCCCATTCAATAGTAGATGGAGGTTTAGAAGTAATATCATATGCTATTCTATTAATTCCATCAACTTCATTAGTGATTCTATTTGAAACTTTTTCTAAAAAGTCATAAGATAAACGTGAAAAAGTAGCAGTCATAAAATCTTCAGTATTTATTATTCGTAATATAGCTACATATTCATATGTTCGTTTATCACCTTTTATTCCTACAGATTTTACAGGTAATAAAACAATAAAAGCTTGACTAACGGAATTGTATATTTTATAAGTTATTAATTCTTGCAATAGAATATTTTCTGCTTTTCTTAAAATAGAAATTTTTTTTTCACTAACTCCCCCAATAATACGAATACTTAATCCAGGTCCAGGAAACGGATGACGATATAAAATTTCTTTTGGGAGTCCTAGTTTTTTACCTATTTTTCTGACTTCATCTTTAAATAGTTTTTTTAATGGTTCAATTAGTTTCAATTTCATTAATGTTGTAGGTAATCCTCCTACATTATGATGGGATTTTATAGAATTACTTATTAAATTTTTTGAGGAAACAGATGATTCAATAATATCTGAATAAATAGTCCCTTGTGCTAAAAATTCAATGTTATTAATTTTATTTGACTCCTTTTGGAATAAACATATAAATTCTTTCCCTATAACTTTTCTTTTTATTTCAGGATCCACAACTCCAGTTAACTTAGATAAAAAACGTTTTTTAGCATCTATTATTTTTATAGGAAAATGCATTTTTTCACATAAAGAAAATATTTTCTCTTTTTCGTTTTCTAATAATAAACCTGTGTCTACAAAAATACAAATTAAAGAATTTCCAATGGCTTTATGAATGATATAAGCAGTGACAAAAGAATCTACTCCTCCAGAAAAACCTAAAATAACTTTTTTTTTATTTACACGTTTTTTAATATTATCTATTGTATTTTTAACAAAATTATTTAATTTCCAATTCAAACTACATTTGCAAATATGAAAAACAAAATTTTTTAACATAAATATCCCATACTCTGTGTGTTTTACTTCTGGATGAAATTGAACGGCATAAATATTTTTATTAAGATGACCTAAAGCTGCAATATTACAAGATGTTGTATGTGCTATGATTTTAAATTCTTTTGGAATTATTTTGACTTCGTCGAAATGACTCATCCAAACAATAGATTTTTTAGGAATTCCATAAAATAAACTATTATTAGTATGATCTATAATCAAGTGAGATTTTCCATACTCTTTGTATTTTGATTTTTTTATCTCTCCTCCAAAAAGAAAAGAAATAAGTTGCATTCCATAACATATTCCGAATATGGGAATATTTAGTTGAAAAATACTTTTGGATATTAGTGGAGAATTTTTTTCATAAACAGAAAAAGGACCTCCCGATAAAATCAAACCCTTAGGCTTTTTTTTTGAAATTACATCATAATCAACATCATTATAATGAGATAATAAAGTGTATACTCCTATATCTCTAATTCTTCTAGCAATCATATGACTATATTGAGATCCAAAATCTAATATGAGTATAAAATCTTTTTTCATTTTTTATAAACCTATATCTTGTCTAAAATACAAATTGTCAAATTTTATTTTTACTACTTTATCATAAGCTTTTCTTCTAGCTTCTTCATGAGTATTTCCTATTCCTACTATATTGATAACTCGTCCACCTGATGTTATCCATTTTTCTTGTTCTCTTTTAGCTCCAGCAATATAAAAAGGTTCTTCTAAAGAATTTAAACCTGTTATAATTTTTCCAATTTCATATTTTTCAGGATACCCTTTAGATGATAAAACTACACAACAAGAACATAATTTTTTCCAATCAATAAATATTTCTTTTTGATCTTTATTTTGAAAGGTAGATTGAATGATATTTAAAAAATTACTTTTCATTAATGGAAATAAAGTTTGAGCTTCAGGATCTCCGATACGAGTATTATATTCTAATAGATAAACTTTGTTATAAGTTATCATTAATCCAAAATATAAGAATCCAAAAAAAGTTAATTTTTCTATAATTAATCCTTCTAAAGTAGGTTCTAAAATATTTTTTTTAAAATCTATCCAAATAGAATTTGTCATATATGGATTAGGAGCAATCGCCCCCATTCCTCCTGTATTTAATCCTTTCTCATTTTCTTCAATTTTCTTGTAATCTTGAGCCGATAAAAAAGGAATAATATTTTTTCCATTAAAAATAGATATAATAGAAACTTCATTTCCTTGTAAAAAATCTTCTATAATAATCTGATTACCAGATTCACCAAATTTTTTCTTTATCATAATGTTTTTTAAAGCTTTTTTAGCATCATTTTGATTGTGAACTAAAATAACTCCTTTTCCTCCAGCAATACCATTAGTTTTAATAGCTACAGAATTAGTATTTTTTTTTAGAAAATTAATTGCCTTTTCATAACAATAAAAAATATTGTACTTAGGAGTACGAATTCCATATTTTTTCATAAAGGATTTAGCAAAAATTCGATTTCCTTCAAGTTGGGCTGCTAAATAATGCGGTCCAATTATTTCTAATCCAAAATTTTTAAAAATGTCTACAATTCCTTCCAATAAAAAAATTTCAGAACCTACAATAGTTAGGTCTATTGCATTTCTTTTAGCAAAAAAAACTAAATCTAATACAGTATGATGATTTTCAATATTTTTTCCTATTACACTTGTCCCACCATTACCAGGATAAAAATAAAGATGGATTGAATGATAATCTTCCAATAATTTTTTTCCTATAGCATGTTCACGTCCTCCGCTTCCAAGAATTAAAATTTTCATTATTTTTTTTAATGTTTAAAATGTCTTTTTCCAGTAAAAGCCATTGCTATTCCATAATTATCACAAGCTTTTACAGATTCTTTATCACGTATAGATCCTCCTGGTTGAAGAATAGCACGTATACCACCAGAACGAGCCGCTTCATCTACTACATCTCTAAAAGGAAAAAAAGCATCAGATACAAGAACTAACCCAGTTTTACTTTTTTCTAAAGCCCTTTCTATAGCTTGACGAGCTGCCCAAATTCTGTTAGTTTGACCTCCAGATACTCCTAAAGTTTGTGTTCCTTTAACCACAACAATAGCATTAGATTTTACATATTTTACTACTTTTTGAGCAAAAAATAAAGATTTTAATTCTTCATCACTAAATTTTTTTTTAGTAACCACCTTATAATTTTGATCATCAGAAGAAAAATAATCTGATTCTTGTACTAAAAAACCTCCATCTATTTGCACATATTCTAATTTATCTGAAATAGGTTCATTAATACTAATAATTCTAAGATTTTTTTTTATTTTTAAAATATTTAAAACATCTGTTTCATAACTTGGAGAAAGAATCACTTCTAGAAAAATGTGATTAATTTCTTTTGCTAGTTCTTTTGTCACTGGAACATTAACAGCCATTATTCCTCCAAAAGAGGAAATAGTATCAGCATAATAGGTCTTTTGGAATGCTTCAATTATATTTTCCCCCAACGATACTCCACAAGGAGTAGAATGCTTCACTGTACAACAAGCCGGTTCAGAAAATTGAGAAACAACTTTCCATGCTATATCCATATCTCTTAAATTGTTAAATGAAAGTTTTTTTCCATGTAATTGATGAAAATTACGCATTGATCCTTTATGAAAAGTATTAATATAATAAGCCGCTTTTTGGTGTGGATTTTCCCCATAACGAAGATTCATTTTTTTTTCATAAGAGGAATGCAAATAAATAGGAAATTTATCTTCTAAAAGAGATTGAGAAATAACAGAATCATAAGCAGAAGTAAAATTGAACGCTTTTCCTGCCAATTTTTTTCTCAATTTCAATGAAGGAAAACCATAATTTTCCAGTTCATATTGAACTACCTCATAATCATTACTATCTATAATAGGGGTTACATATAAAAAATTTTTAGCGGCTGCTCTAAGCATGGATGGCCCTCCAATATCAATAAATTCTATTAGTGAATTAATACTAATTTTTTGATGTTTTTTCTCAAAAAATGGATAAAAATTTACCAAAACAATATCAATAAGATTAATATTCTGAGAATGAACAATTCTCATATGTTTTTCAGTGGAACGATCAGCTAAAATTCCCATATATATATTAGGATGAATAGTTTTTACTCTTCCATCTAAAACTTCAGGGAAAGAAGTAAAGTCGGAAACTTCTATAAGATTTGATACTTTTTTTTTGAGAAAATATTGGTAGGTTCCTCCAGTAGAAATTATTTGATATCCTTTTTGATCTAAAAAATTGACGAAATTAAATAATTTTTCATTTTTTTCATAAACACTAATCAAAGCTCTTTTCATAATACATTTCACTAATTAATTTGTTATTTTTTTGAGTATGAGTAATAAGTATACATAGATTTATTAATCCCTTCCCTTATAACTTTATAAAAGTTTGTTAATAGATTGAATTAATATTTCTTTTTCTATCATAGAAACTTTTTTTGATAAGGATGTTGGAGTCTCCTTTGAATCAATTCTACATGTTTTTTTTAAAATTACACCTCCTAAATCCACATCTTTTGTGACATAATGAACTGTAGCACCTGATATTTTTTCCTTATTTTTTATAACTTCTTGATGTACTTTTATGCCATACATTCCTCTTCCACCATATTTAGGTAGTAGAGAAGGATGAACATTTATTACCTTACCACTCCATTTTTCACAAAATTCTTCGTCAAGTATAGAAAAAAAACCTGAAAGAACTATGATATCCGGTGTGTATCTTATAAGTATATTATCTATTTCTTTAGAAAGAAATTTTTTATTAGTTTTTATTAGAGAAAATACTGTGATATTCCTTGTTAATGCATATTGAATAGCTCTACACCATCTATCAGAAATCATTATATTTACTATTGAATTATAGAGCATTCCGTTTTTAATGGATTGTAAAATATGATGTGTATTTCTTCCTTCTCCAGAAACTAAAACAGCTATTTTATTCATGGAAATATTTTTATTTCAAAAATACTTTTTTATTTTCTTTCACAATATTACCTAATACAAAAGGTTTTTCTCCCAAAAAATAAAGTTTTTCCAAAATAGAATCTCTTTCTTTAAAAGAAACTACGATAATCATTCCTACTCCCATATTAAAAGTATTCCACATTTTTTGTTCTGATAGATTTCCCCTTTCTCTAATATAATTAAAAACAGGATGAATAGGTATTTTTTCTTTTTCTATTACGGCTGATAGATTTTCTGGAATAATTCTAGATAAATTATCTAATATACCTCCTCCAGTAATATGAGCTAATCCGTGTATTACAAATGTTTTTAATAAAGTATAAATAGGAAAATGATAAATTCTGGTTGGAATTAAAAGCGTTTCATAAAACGGTTTTTTTTGAAAAAATTTCAAAAAATCTTCTGAAGAAAAAATGTTCCTAATTACAGAAAAACCATTGCTATGCACACCTGATGAAGGAAGGCCTATCAAAATATCTCCTTCGCGAATTAATTTTTTACCATCTACAAGATGATTTTTTTCTACAATACCTACACAAAATCCAGCTATATCATAATCATTTTCTTGATAAATTCCAGGCATTTCTGCAGTTTCACCTCCAATCAGACAAGTATTTGTTTTTTTACAAGAAATAGCTATACCTTGTATAATTTTTTCTATGATAGCAGTATCTAGTTTTCCACAAGCTAAATAATCTAAAAAAAATAAAGGAATTGCTCCATGACATAAAACATCATTTACACACATTGCAAAACAATCTTCTCCAATTACACCATATTTTTTGAAATCTATAGCCAGACGTAATTTAGTCCCCACTCCATCTACTCCAGAAACTAAAATAGGTTCTTTATATCCACATTCATACATTTTATAAAAACTAGAAAAATTATTTAACGTACTCATTACCCTATTGTTATAGGTTTTTTCTAAAATCTTACTAAGATTACATATGGTCATACTTTTTTTCACTTTTTTATGATTTATTTTATGTTATATTGTTTTCAGTTTTTTGAACTGGATAATTTCCGGTAAAACAACCAAAACAATAATGAATACTTCCAAGAATGTCTATAAGATTATCCATGCTTAAAAATTCTAAACTGTCCACATTTAGAATTTTTTCGATACTTTTTTTATCGATATGATTGTATGATATAAGATCTTTTCTAGTTGGAGTGTCTACTCCTAAATAACATGGTCCTATAATAGGAGGAGAAGCACTTCTAAAGTGAATTTCTTTAGCTCCTGCTTTTCTTAATATGTAAACCAATCTACGACTGGTCGTACCACGAACTATAGAATCATCAATAATAACAATTCGTTTTCCTTTTATTTCATCTAAAATAGGATTTAATTTCAAGTTTACCATTTTTTCACGCATTTCTTTTTTAGGGAGTATAAAAGATCTACCAATATATTTATTTTTTACTAAAATTGGTTTGAAAGGGATTCCAGAGGCTTTGGAATACCCAATAGAAGCTGGAACTCCAGAATCCGGAACACCGATAACCACATCAGCTTCTACTGGATGTTGTTCATAGAGTTTTTCTCCACTTTTTTCACGAACTTCATAAACATTTACATTTTCAATTAAAGAATCAGGACGAGAAAAATAAATATATTCAAAAGAACATATTCTTTTTTTTACATTTCTATTTTTTATTTTTCTAAGTTTAGAAAATTGAATTGATTTTTGATCCACAATTATAATTTCTCCTGGTAATAAATCTCTTACGTAAAAACCTCCCACAGAATCAATTCCACAAGTTTCAGAACTAAATATATAAGTTTTATCATCCAACATTCCATAACATAAAGGACGTATTCCATTTGGATCTCTAAATGCAGCCATTTTATTCTTCATAAGAACGATTACAGAATAAGCTCCTTTAATGTCAACAGTGGTTTTTTGAATAGCTTTCTCCAGATTATTCTCATATTCTGGTAAATATTTTTGTATTAAACGTAAAATAACTTCAGAATCCGAATGTTCGGATATAAAATTTATTCCTTGATGTTCCAATTCTTTACGAATATATTGAGCATTGACTAAATTTCCATTGTGTACTATAGATATAGTACTCCTTCCATAGGAATCTTCTCCAAAAAAAGGTTGAATATTTTTTTTACTTTGTCCTCCTTCTGTAGAATAACGAGTATGTCCAATTGCAGCATTTCCATGATAACATTCAGAATTAGAAATTTTTTTAAAAAAATCTAAAACAAATCCTTCATTTTTATGTGATAAAATAAATCCATCTCGTAAAACAGAAAAACCACAAGCCTCTTGCCCTCTATGTTGTAATGCAAATAAACCAAACTGAATTAAAGAAAAGGTATCTATTTTAAAAGGTGAATAAATCCCAAAAACACCACATTCATCATGAAATTTATCAGAATAATTATTTTTCAGAATAAAAGGGAATAATTGAGATATTTTCTTTTTGGAAAAAGAATATCTTTGTCCCATCATTTCAATTTTAATGGTTAACTTACATTTAACCTTTTTAATATCTCTATGTAAATATCAAATACTTCTTTTTTTTCATTTAATTCCATTCTAAATAAATCTTTATCTAATTTTTTCATCGTTTTTTTATCCCAAAAACGACAAGTATCCGGACTGATTTCATCTGAAAGAAGAATCTCGTTTTTATGATTCTTACCAAATTCTACTTTAAAATCAACCAATATAATATTTTTATTTAAAAAATATTTCTTAATAATATAGTTTATTTTCGATATTATGCTATAAATGGAATTTAATTCTTCATAGGAAAGAGCTTTTAAGAATACGGCATGATGATCATTAATTAATGGATCTTTCAATTTATCATTTTTATAAAAAATTTCAAAAATAGGATTAGAAAGATGAACCCCTTCTTTAATTCCTAAACGTTTAGACATACTCCCTGCAACAACATTACGGACAACAAATTCTAAAGGTATCATATCTACTTTATAACATAATTGTTCCCTGTTGTTTATTTTTCGTATAAAATGAGTTTTTATTCCACAAGAATTTAGAAATTTAAAAATCAGTGTAGTTATTTCATTATTTAAAATTCCTTTATCCTGTAAAAAGTTTTTTCTTAGACCATCTAAAGCGGTTAAATAATCTTTGTGATGAATTAAGACTTCAAATGGATTTTTAGTAGCATATATTTTTTTTGTTTTTCCTTCAAATAAAAGATCTTTTTTAATTATATAATTTACGATCATAAATCTATCTTAATTTTATTTATCAGTTTTTCCTTTTCTTTTTCTCTGAATTTTATCAATAACTTTCTTATATTTTGATATTTTATAGCTAAAATATGAACAGCCAATAAAGCTGCATTATAAGAGTTATTTATTCCTACTGTAGCAACAGGGACATATTTTGGCATTTGCACTATGGAAAAAAGAGCCTCTATTCCTCCTAAGGAATTATTATTATTACTACAATAAATGGGGATTCCTATAACAGGAATAATTGTTTTAGAAGAAATAACACCAGGTAAGTGAGCGGATAAACCAGCCCCTGCAATAATAACATCTGTTTCTTCAGATTCTATTTCTTTTATAGTCTTTGATAAAATATCTGGCAATCGATGTGCGGAAATTATATAAGATTTATAGTTTATATTAAATTGGTTAAGTAGTTCAGCAGTTACTTTCATAATTGATTTGTCAGAAACACTTCCAAGAAATATAGCCACTTGCATAAATTATTGTAATTTATTTTTAATAATTAATTATATTCACAAGAAATATTGTATTGCATTTCTAAAAATAGAATGTTCTTGAATATTAGGTATATTTTTTAATAATCCATGATCATAACGTTCTGGATGAGTCATTCTTCCATAAATTTTACCATTTTCACTTAATAATCCTTCTACAGCTCCAACAGATCCATTAGGATTATATAATCTATTTAAACTAGGATCCCCTTCCAAATCCACATATTGTGTTGCAATTTGGTTTCTATCTAATAAAATATTTATTGTTTCTTTATTTGCATAAAATCTTCCTTCACTATGAGATATAGGAAGAGTATATATTTTATTTTTCATTCCATTTAACCATGGAGAGTGATCAGATATCACTTTAATATGAACACATTGGGATATATGTTTTTCTATTTTATTATACGTCAGTGTAGGAGAATTCTGATTTCTCAAACAAATTTTACCATAAGGTAATAATCCAGATTTTATTAAACCTTGAAACCCATTACAAATTCCTAAAATCAATCCATCCTTATTAAGAAAATGTTGAATAGCATCTTGAATATATGGATTATGTAATATAGATACTATAAATTTAGCAGAACCATCTGGTTCATCACCAGCACTAAAACCTCCACAAAGCATAAATATTTGCACGGATTCTATATGCTTTTTAAAAGAAAATATGGATTCCATAACATTTTTGTCATATAGATTTTTGAATACTAAAGTATTTACTATAGATCCTTCTTTTTCAAATGCACGAATTGATTCAAATTCACCATTTGTACCGGGAAATATAGGAATAAATACACTAGGTTTTCCTTTTTTTTTCAGTTTACATTTCCATATGATAGAATTATATTCCTTTTCTTTTTTAATTTTAAATTTTTGAATATTCTTTTTTTCTTTATTGTTCTTTTTATTTTCATTAGGAGAAAAAATAGGATTTAAAGTTTTCAACCAACATTTTATAGATTCATCTATATCAATAGATATTCCATTGAAATTTAAATTTTTATGAGAAGTAATTTCTCCTATTGGAATAAAATTATTGTTTTTAATGGAAGATGATGATTCTATAATTAAGGAACCTATATTTGTTTCCAATAAATGATCTTTATAATTAATCACTGCACCTAAACAATTTCCAAAAGACATTTTTGCAATAGCGACGGAAATACCTCCATCTTTTACTGTCTTTATAGAAACAATTTTACCGGAACAAATTTCTTTATAAATTTCTTCATAGGCTTCTTTTATAGAATCAAAATTTGGCATTTCATTTTCTAATGAATTATGATAATACAAATAAATTTTATTTCCTACTTTTTTAAATTCAGGAGATATTATATTGGAACATAAACTTGTAGATACAGAAAAAGCAATAAATGTTGGGGGAACATGTAAATTTTTGTATGTTCCAGACATAGAATCTTTTCCTCCTATAGAAGCCAATTCTAATGACATTTGAGCATGATAAGCTCCTAGTAAAGCAGAAAAAGGTTTTCCCCAATTTTCTGGATTATTTCCTAGTTTTTGATAATATTCTTGAAAACTAAAATAGGAATTTTTATAATTTCCACCCATAGAAATAATTTTAGAAATACATTCCACAATAGCATAAGCTCCTCCATGAAAAGGGCTCCAAGTAGAAACTTCAGGATGAAAACCCCAAGAAACTAAACTGACTGTATTTGTATTCCCCTTTAAAACAGGAATCTTTTGAACACTTCCTTCAGATGGAGTCATTTGATATTTTCCACCAAAAGGCATTAAAACTGTAGTACCACCTACAGTACTATCAAACATTTCTACTAAACTTTTTTGAGAAGCTATATTTAATTCAGAAAGAGTATTTAAAAATGTTTCTTTATTAAAAATAATTTTCTCTGATTTTTTAAAAGGAGAAACTGAAGTAGGAGAATTCACACGAACAGTTATTTTTTTATGGGATCCTTTTGTATTCAAAAAAGAACTTTTCACATTAAAAATTTCTTTTTTTTTATAATAAAAAATAATACGTTTGTTATCAGTGATTTCTCCTATAGGAACAGACATTATATTTTCTTCATGAGAAAAATGAATAAATTTTTTCACATCTTTATAATCTAATATAACGGCTATACGTTCTTGAGATTCCGAAAGTGCAATTTCTACAGCTTTTATATTGTTATTTTCTGCATTTTTTACTGGTATTTTATCTAAATAAAGTACTAAACTGTCGCTTAATTCCCCTATAGCAACAGCAGCACCTCCTGCTCCAAAATCATTACTTTTTTTAATTAAAGAAACAACTTTTTTTTTTCTAAAAAATCTTTGAATTTTTCTTTCTATTATTGGATTCCCTTTTTGTTGCACATTATCTTTTAAATCAGATTTATCTTCTTTTTCTTTAGAAGAATCTACAGCTCCTCCAATTCCTTCTTTCCTTGTTAACCCCCCAACTAATAAAATAATATCTCCTTTTTTTGGTTTTTCCTGTTTTATAAAATCAACGGGTACAGCTCCAACAACCATACCTATTTCCATTCTTTTAGCTCTATAACCTTCATGGTATATTTCATGTACATGGGTTGTTGCTAATCCTATTTGATTTCCATAAGAACTATAACCACAAGCTGATTCAAAACAAATTTTATGTTGTGGAATTTTTCCTTTTATAGGGGGGGTCTTTAAATGGATAGGGTCAGCAGCACCACTCAATCTTACCCCCTGATAAACAAATGCTCTACCTGATAAAGGATCACGAATTGCCCCACCTATACAAGTGGAAGCTCCTACAAAAGGAGCTATTTCAGTAGGATGATTATGAGTTTCATTTTTAAATAATAAATACCATTTTTCTTTTTTATTTTTTTCTGTAAAATCTACATTTACCTTAATAATACATGCATTATGTTCATTTGATAAAACAAAATTTTTTAATTTTCCCTTTTTATAAAGAATTTTAGAAGGTAAACTAGATAAATCCATAAGATTTATAGGATATTTTGATCTACCTATATAATCTCTATCTTTTAAATATTTTTTAAAAATACTTTGATATGTTTGTTTTAATGATCCATAAAAAGATATGTTTATTAATGTAGTAAAAAATGTTACATGACGACAATGATCAGACCAATAAACATCAAATATACGTAATTCTGCTTTTGTTGGATTTCTTTTTTCTTGAGAGAAATATTTTTGTATAAATAGAAAATCATTTACATTCATAGAAAAATTCCATTTTCTATGTATTTCTATAATTTTTTCAACAGAAAAATTAATGAAATTATCTATTATTTCTTTATCATCTTCTTTTTTTTCTGTATTCAAGCATGATTGAATGTAATATTTTTTAATTTTATAAAAATCCTGTTTCTTTTTTACCCCAATTAATTCAATTAATTGTCCCGTTTTTACTGAAATCATAGCTGATGATTCAGGATCTATAACTTTTATACATTGCATAGCTGCATGTGCTCGATCATCATATTTATCTGGAAAAAATTTTATATATGAAGCATTAAAATTCTGTATTTTTTTGTGTAAAATATCTGTAACAGGATCTACAAAAATTTTTGATAAACTTTCTAAAAAAAGTTTTTCATTAATATTATATATATCATATATATGATAAACAACTACATTGGACAATGAAATATTTATACTTCTTAATTCATTGTGTAATTTTCTAGAATCAATATCAAAAGGTCTTTTTTTTTGTATATAAATTCTAAAATTCATAATTTTATTATTGGATTTTTCTATCCACGTTCTATATATTAGAATCAATTAGATGATGAAAACGATTTAATATAGGATTCACTTTCGAATCAATAAATTCTAAGGTTTGATCTGAAGAAAACCCTGTTAAATTTTCGTAGTTTAGAATTTTACTTATTTGTTCTTTATGAATGGGTATTTTTTTATCGTGTAAAATACGTTGAATAAAATCATTTTCCATTCCTTCTAATTTAATTTTATCATTTGTTTTCATAGAATGAACCCGTATTCTTTCATGAATATCCTGTCTATCTGCCCCATTTTTTACACATTCTATAATAATATATTCAGTAATTAAAAAAGGAAGTTCTTCTTTTATATGTTTATCAATAATCTTAGGATATACAACAATATTTTCTAATATATTATTCCAAATCATTAAAATAGAATCTACAGCTAAGAATGATTGTCCTATAACTAATCGTCTATTTGCAGAATCATCTAAAGTCCGTTCTAACCATTGGGTAGCTGAAACGAAAGCTGAACTACTAGAAAGAGAAATAACATATTTAGCTAAAGATGCCATACGTTCACTAAGTATTGGATTCCGTTTATAAGCCATAGCACTAGATCCAATTTGTTCTTTTTCAAAAGGTTCTTCCATTTCTTTTAGGTTTTGTAATAAACGTAAATCGTTACTAAATTTATGAGAAGATTGAGATATATTGGATAAAAAATTTAATATTTGAGCATCAACTTTTCTATCGTAAGTTTGCCCTGTGATAGAAAAAACATTTTTAAATCCGAATTTTTCAGATAATTTTCTTTCTAAATCTTTTAATTTTTGCAAATTACCATCAAATAGTTTTTTAAAACTATCTGCTGAACCTACAGTTCCTTTAACTCCTCTAAAATGAATATTTCTTAACCTAAATTCCAATTCTTCTAAATCTAGAAGTAGACTTTGTAACCACAAAGCAGAACGTTTACCTACAGTAATTAATTGAGCCGGTTGATAATGAGTAAAAGCTAAAGTAGGAATCTTGTGATATTCCAAAGTAAAATTTCTAAGACGAAAAATGATATTAATCAATTTTTTTAATAAAATTTCTAATCCATCTCTGATTAAAATAATATCCGTGTTATCTCCTAAAAAGGCACTCGTGACACCTAAATGAATAATAGGTCTAGCTATAATTGCTTTTTCTCCAAAAGCATATAAATGAGCCATAACATCATGCCTAAATTTTTTTTCAAAAAAAGATACCCTATTCCAATCTATGTTATATAAATGATTTTTTAAATCATCAATTTGTTCATTACTAATATTTAATCCTAATTCTTTTTGAATTTCTGCCAAATAAAACCATAACTTTCTCCAAAGAATAAACTTTTTTTTTGGAGAAAAATTATATAACATTTCTTTACTACCATATCGTTCTACTAAGGGATTTTTATATCTTTCCACAAGAAATATTTTCTTTAATTAAAAATTTTAAAAAATAAAGACTTATTTTTAACAATATTTTGATTTCTTTCAGAACCTACAGAAATTAATAGAATTTCTAAGTTTAAAAAATCTTCGATAAATTTAATATATTTTTTACAATTATTTGGTAAATCTATATATTCATGTATGTGAGATATATTTTGTTTCCATCCATGTAAATCTATGTAAATTCCTTTTATATTTTGTTTTATTTTCGCCGGAAAATATTGTAAAACTTGATCATCAGATTTGTATTTTATGCATATTTTAATAATATCAAACTCACTTAAAACATCTAATTTTGTAATAACTAAATAATTGATCCCATTAATCATACAAGAATACTTAAGAGCTACTAAATCCAACCATCCACATCGTCTTGGGCGTTTTGTAGTTGCTCCGTATTCATTTCCTTTCTGACGTATCACATCACTCATTTCATTTTTTATTTCTGTAGGAAAAGGTCCAAACCCTACACGAGTGCAATATGCTTTTGTTATTCCTATAAAATTTTTTAAAAAGTTAGGAGGAATACCAGATCCTACACATACGCCTCCTGTAGAAGTAGAAGAAGTAGTTACATATGGATATGTTCCATAATCTATATCCAATAACATAGCTTGAGCTCCTTCAAACAAAATCTTTTTTTTTTTATGAAAAGCTTGGTGAGTTTCATAAACTGCGTCTATAATTCGATCATAAAGAATTTTTGCATATTCTATATATTCTTCGTAAATAGATTTGAAAGAAAGGGGTTTTTTTTTAAAAATTTTTATAAATATTTTATTTTTAACATCAATATTATACTTTAATTTTTTGTAGAATACTTTTAAATCTAGTAAATCTAAAACACGAATACCTGTACGGGAAATTTTATCTACATAAGTAGGACCAATTCCTTTATGTGTAGTTCCAATTAACCTATCTCCTAAAAACTCTTCTTGATATTGATCTAGTAAACAATGATAAGGCATAGTTACATGTGCTCTTTTTGCTAAAAAAATTTTTGACGTATTAATACCCATAGATTCTAAATTCTGTATTTCTTGTATCAAAGATTTAGGATCAACGACTACTCCAGGACCAATGATACATTTTACACCAGGATAAATTACTCCAGAAGGAATTAAATGAAGAACAAAATAACGATTTTTAATATGAATAGAATGACCTGAATTATTTCCTCCTTGATAACGAATCACATAATCCGACTTTTTAGCAAGTAAGTCTGTAATTTTCCCTTTTCCCTCGTCACCCCATTGTAAACCAACAATAACATTTGAAGGCATGATTTTTTTATATTTTGATGATTATACTATTTCATCACAAAGTTAATTCTTATAAATGGATAATAAAAAATATTTCAGTTTATTTTTTTTGAAAATTTTTTTTAACATGTTGATAAGCTAATTTTGTTGTTTTTCTTCCTCTAGGTGTTCTAATTAAATATCCTTCTTGAATCAGAAAAGGTTCATAAACTTCTTCTATAGTATCTGAATTTTCACTAACAGCTGTTGCTATAGTATTAATTCCTACAGGTCCTCCTTTAAAATAATCTATGATATATGAAAGAATTCTATTATCCATCTCATCTAATCCATATTTATCTACATTAAGAGCTTTTAATCCTAAATTACATATATTCATATCAATAGTTCCATTTCCTTTTATTTGCGCAAAATCACGAATTCTACGTAATAAAGCGTTTGCAATACGTGGAGTACCACGGCTTCTATTAGCAATTTCACAAGAGGCTTCTTCCGTTATTGGTATATTGAGTAATTTTGCACTACGATTTACAATGTTTTTTAATAATTTTTTGTCATAATAGTTGAGACGAAAATTAATTCCAAATCTAGAACGCATAGGAGCCGTAAGTAATCCTGATCTTGTAGTAGACCCTATTAAAGTGAAAGGAGATAGATCTATTTGTAGTGATCTGGCATTAGAACCAGAATCTATAATAATATCTATTTTATAATTTTCCATAGCTGAATATAAATATTCCTCAACAATTGGAGAAAGTCGGTGAATTTCATCAATAAAAATTACATCATTTATTTTCAAATGAATCAATAAACCAGCTAAATCCCCAGGTTTATCTAAAACAGACCCTGAAGTTACAGTTATGTTTACACGTAATTCATTGGCTACAATATGTGCTAATGTTGTTTTTCCCAATCCTGGAGGTCCATGAAATAAAATGTGATCTAAAGCTTCCTTTCTTTTTTTAGAGGCTTGAATAAAAATTCTTAAATTTTCTAATATTTCATGTTGCCCGATAAAATCTTGAATAGTTTTGGGATTTAAGGCTTTTTCTAAATGAAATGACACTGTATCGAGATTTTATTAAAAAATTAAAAGAAATATAAATAATACAATAAAATTCCAAGATTTTAAAAGATCTAAGATAGAATAATTTGTTAAATCAAATTGAATAGGAACAATAGATATATATCCGTTTTCTAATGCCCATTCATCTGTATCTACTTTTTTATCTAAATTAATAAAATCACCTACTAGCCAATAATAAGTTCTTCCTTTAGGATTATAACGTTTATTAAAACTTTCTTTCCATTTAGATTCTGCTTGTCTACATATTTTAACTCCTTTAATTTCTTCTTTTTTTAATTTAGGAATATTTACATTTAAAGTAATGATTTTTTTTGGGACAGGATTATGAAGAATTTTTTCAACAATTTGACATATGTATTTTTTAGATGGTTCAAAATCAGCATTCCAATTAAAATCTAGAAGAGAAAATCCTACAGAAGGAATTCCTTCTATACTTGCTTCAATAACAGCCGAAACAGTACCAGAATACATGATATTTACAGAAGAATTTGAACCATGATTAATTCCTGATACACAAATATCAGGTTTTCTAGGAAGAAGATCACTAATTGCTAGTTTAACACAATCAACTGGAGTACCAGAACATTCCCATTCTTTTTGAATTCCATTATCTATTTTTACCGAATCACAATGTAATATTGTATTCATTGTTATTGCATGTCCTATTCCAGATTGAGCTTTATTCGGAGCCACTACATATACATCTCCTAAAAGATTCATATAATGAATAAGAGCCCTAATCCCTGGAGCTATGATTCCATCGTCATTTGTAACTAAAATAATTGGTTTTTTCTTCATTTTTTAAATATTTATTCTATTCATCATATATTATATATAATTTTGTTAATATTTTTTTCAACCAGAATATAACTTTGAATCTTAAAATAAAAAAATTACTTAAATTTTTTAAATACGTAATAATTGGTTTTTTCTTCATTTTTTCATTAAGTTTTTGTTCTCCTAACGGAGAGGAGGAAAAACAACGTATAATACTCAAAATAATATATAAAACACTTCATTTTTTACATCCAAATCCTATTTCTGTAGATAATAACTTTTCACAAAAAGTGTATCAAAAGTTTTTTGAAAAATTAGATAGTCAAAAACGTTTTTTTATACAAAAAGATGTAGAAGATCTTTCTATGTTTCATGATAAAATAGATGATTTTTGGATTCATGGAGACCTTACATTTTTTAATATTATTATGAAGTGTTATTTTCAAAGAATAAAAGAAGTAGAATGTATATGTTATCAAATATTGAAAACACCTTTTAATTTTAATCAAAACGAAGTGTTTAAAGAAAGAAATTTTTCTTATTCAAAAAATAAAAAAGAATGGATTGAAAAATGGAAAAAATATTTAAAATATTTAACTTTATTAGAAATAATCACAAATACAAATCAAAAAATATCCATAAATCAAGAAAAAATTTGGAGAAAAATTTTTTTAAAAAACGAAGAAAAATCAAGAAAAAAAGTAGAAAAATATATTCAAGAATATTTCAGAAAATTAAAAATAAAAAAAAAAACCGATTGGTTTCCAATATACGTGAATACGATAACTTCTCAATATGATCCTCATACTAATTATTTTTCCCCTAGAGAAAAAGAAATTTTTGATTTAAACATATCTGGACAAACAGAAGGAATTGGAATAGAATTACAAGATGATAAAGGATATCCTACCGTTATAAAAATAATTTATGGTGGACCTGCATGGAAAAATAAAAAAATAGAAATAGGAGATAAAATTATACGAGTAGCAAAGAATGTGAATTCAGAATTCATAAATATTGTAGGTATGTTACTGGAAGATTCAATTCGTTTAATAAAAGGAAAAAAAGGAAGCAAAGTTAGATTAACTATTCAAAAAAAAAATGGATCTATAAAAGAAGTGATTCTCACCAGAGAGATAATTGAAAAAAAAGAAATTTTCGCAAAAAGTGTTGTAATTATGGATAATAATAAAAATAAATATGGTTTAATTTTTTTACCAGAATTTTATTTTAATCCTAAAAATAAAAACGGAAGAAATGCAGCTAAAGATATAAAAGAAATCATTGAAAAATTAAAAAAAGAAAATATCAAAGGGATTTTGATAGACATCAGAAATAATGGAGGAGGATCTTTAAATACTGTAATAAAAATTGCTGGTTTCTTTTTAGGAAAAGTTCCTATTGTACAAATAGGAAAACCTAACAGAAAAAAAAAGGTACTCGAAAGTCATGAACATAAAATGTTATGGAAAGGGCCTCTTGTGGTTCTTGTGAACGAATTATCTGCTTCTGCTTCTGAAATTTTTTCTGCTGCTATAGCAGATTACAAGAGAGGAATTATTGTTGGTAGTAATCAAACTTATGGAAAAGGAACAGTTCAAACTATTTATCCATTAAATCGATTCTTATTCTACAAGATAGAATTAGGAGCTTTAAAATTTACTATCAATAAATTCTATCGAGTGAACGGCTGTTCTACTCAATTAAAGGGTGTAAATTCTGATATAGTTATTCCAAGTAACATAAAAGGTCTATTTTTTAAATATATGGAAAAAAATAAAAATAATCCCATTCCATGGGATTATACAGATCCTATTCCTTTCCTTCGTTCTTATTTTTATTATAACAATTTATATCTAGAAAATATTAAATGTAAAAGCATAAAACGTTTAAAAAGAAATAAGGATTTTATCACTATTCATAATAAAATACAATTATTAGAAAGAAAAATATCTAATGAAAGACAATTTTCTTTAAACTGGAAAAGATTTTTTTATGAAAGTTTAAAAATAAAAAAAAGAAACGAAAACTTTAAAAAGTTAAGAAATTACTTAAATATATATGGATCACAAAACTTCTCTACCTGTTATAAAATCATTTTGAATGAAAATGAATCAGAAAAACAAATAAAATGGAAAAAAAATATAAAAAAAGATTTTCATATAACAGAATGTATCAATATTTTACGAGATTTTAATGAAAATCCATAATAGGTTTATATACTTTTTCAACATCAGCTATGGCATCATTTTCTTTTAGATTAATTAATCTAACACCTTGAGTCGTTCTTCCCATAACTCTTATATCTGATATAGGAATACGTATAATAACTCCTGATTTTTTTATAATCATTAAATCATCTTGATCCGTAACATATTTTATAGAAATTAAACTTCCCGTTTTTTTAGTTATATTAATTGTTTTAATTCCTTTACCACCACGATTGGTTATACGGTAATCTTTGATATGAGATCTTTTTCCAAATCCTTTTTCAGAAACTACTAATAAATGTCCTTTTTCTTTTCCTATAATATCCACACATATCATTCCAACAACCAAATCTTGGTTATTTTTTGTATTAATTCCTATAACTCCCGAAGAATTTCTACCAGTGATACGGATTTGATTTTCTGAAAAACGAATAATTCTTCCACTTTTAACAGCAATAAAAACATGGCTATTCCCCTTAGTTAGAATAGCTTCTAGCAAAGAATCTCCTTTACGTATCACAATAGCATTGATACCATATTTTCTAGGTCTAGAATAATTATATAAAGATGTTTTTTTAATAATACCTTTTTTCGTAACCATCATCACATAATAATCTTTTACATATTTTTTATTGGTAAGATCTCCTGTTAATATATAAGCATTAACTTTATCATCTGGTTGAATATGAATAATGTTTTGTATCGCTCTTCCCTTAGAAATTTTAGATCCTTCTGGGATTTCATATACTCTTAACCAAAAACATTTTCCTTTTTCTGTAAAAAAAAGCAGATATTGATGATTACTTGCTACAAGTAAATGTTTAAAAAAATCTGATTCTCTAGCGATAGCTCCCCTGTTTCCTACACCTCCTCTTCCTTGACGTTTATATTCTGATAAAGATGTTCTCTTAATATAACCAGCATGGGATATAGTAAGAACTACTTGTTCATTTTCAATTAAATCTTCTATATTTACTTTATTTCCAGAATAGTCAATTTGTGTACAACGTGGATCTTGGTATTTTCTTTTTATATCAAAAAGTTCTTCTTTAATAATTTTAGTTCTTGTGGAATATTCTTTCAAAATACTTTTAAAGTATTCTATTTTTTTAACAAGTTCTTCATATTCTCTTTTCAATTTTTTTCTTTCTAAAGATGTCAAGCTTTGTAATTTCATGTCTAAAATGGATTTAGACTGATTTTTTGATATTTGAAATTTTTGAATCAATTTATCACAAGCATCATAATGATTTTTTGATTCTTGAATTAGCTGAATCAAAATATTTAAATGGTCTAATATTTTCAAATATCCCAATAAAATATGAACACGGTTTTGAGATTTTTCTAATTCATATTTTGTACGACGAATAATAACATCATGTCTATGATCAACAAAATGTTGAATCATATTTTTTATATTTAATTGAACAGGTTTTCCATTAACTAGAGCTATATTGTTTACATTAAAGTAAGTTTGCAAAGAAGTATATTGAAATAACTTATTTAACAATATATTATAATTTGTATTTTGTTTTAAAATGTAAACAATACGTAATCCATTTCTATCCGATTCATCACGAATTTGATAAATACCTTCCATCTTTCCTTCCTTCATCAATTCAACAGTTCTAGAAATAAGATCAGCTTTATTGACTTGATAAGGAATTTCATCTACAATAATACACTGTCGTCCATGAATTTCTTCTAAATGTACCTTAGCACGTAAAACAATACGTCCTTTTCCAGTAAGGAAAGCATTTTTTACACCATCATATCCGTAAATAATCCCGCCTGTAGGAAAATCAGGAGCTTTAATATGTTTCATAATTTGTTCTATAGATATATCGTTATTATCTATATAAGCACAAATAGCATTTATAGTTTCTTTTAAATTATGAGGAGGAATATTAGTTGCCATTCCAACTGCAATGCCAGAAGATCCATTAATTAAAAGATTGGGAATTCGTGTAGGTAAAACAGTAGGTTCTTCCAAAGAGTCATCAAAATTTAATTGCATATCTACTGTTTTCTTTTTAATATCCAATAACATTTCTTCAGATATTTTTTTCATTCTGACTTCTGTATAACGCATAGCTGCTGGAGGGTCCGCATCCAATGATCCAAAGTTTCCTTGTCCATCTATTAATGGATAACGTAATGTCCATTTTTGAGTCATACGAACCATAGTATCATAAACAGAAACATCTCCATGTGGATGATATTTACCCAATACTTCTCCAACAATACGAGCAGATTTTTTATAAGAACTGTTTGAAATCACTCCTAATTGATACATTCCATAAAGAACTCTTCTATGTACAGGTTTCATTCCGTCTCTTACATCAGGAAGTGCTCTAGATACAATAACAGACATAGAATAATCTATGTAAGATGATTTCATTTCATCCTCAATATTAATAGGAATCAATTTTTCTCCTTCACTTTCATTCATTTTTTTGAAAATATTAATTAATGAATTAAAATATTTATTTAGTTAATAAAAAAGCTTTTTTTAATTAAGGAATGTGGGACTTGACAATTATACGAACATTTTCCTATTTCTTTTAATAAAGAAAATTGAATTTTGTTTTTTTCATTTTTTTTATCATGTTCCATAATCAATAATAATTTTTGAATTTCTAATTTAGAAATTTTATTGTCCATTGGATATAATACAGAAAGTGTTGATTTAATTTCTTTGTAATCAGTTATAGATAAACCATTAATTTCGCAAGAAATCCATGATTCATAAATCATACCCATAGTCACAGCAACTCCGTGTATCATTTGATTGATATTCATAAAATAACTTTCTAAAGCATGTCCAATAGTATGACCAAAATTAAGGATTTTTCTTAATCCTTTTTCTTTAGGATCCCGATCTACAATTTTTTTTTTAATCAAAATAGATTTATGAATTAAATCTTTCCATTCATTTTCATTTCTATCTATTTGTATTTTATTCATCTGTTTCCAATATTTTTTATCAGCTATTAATCCATGTTTTAACATTTCTGCTATTCCAGAAAAAATTTCTTTATTTGGAAGTGTTTTTAAAAAATGAGTATCAATGATTAAAAATTCTGGAACATAAAAAGATCCTATTTCATTTTTTATAGAGTCCAAATTAATACCTGTTTTATATCCTATTGCAGCATCAACCATTCCTAATAAAGTTGTAGGAATATTTACAAATCGAATACCTCTTTTGAAGATAGAAGCTACAAATCCACCAATATCTGTTATAACTCCTCCTCCTAAATTTAGAATTAAACTTCTTCTAGTCGCCTTAAATTTTTCTAGATTTTTACATATTTGAACACACGTATAAATATTTTTTTCTTTTTCTCCTGATTTTATCTTAATGATATTAGATTTTTTTAAAAAAACTATTTTCTGAAAAAGAATAGGAAGACAATGTATGTAGGTATTATCATCTACTATAACAAATATATTTTTTACAGAATCTATTTGATGTAGTAAATAATTTTTAAGAACATCATAGGCAACTTCATTAAAATGTACAAATTCTTCCCTTTTTTTCATGAATCTATCTTCAGTTTAACAAACTTAACCAATTTTTTTTATTAATTAATGAAATAAAATATTCTATATAACCAAAAAATGATAAAAGTTAAACCTATTGTTAAAAAAAATATATTTGGGATCCATCCTAAAATATTAATAAATTTAAATAAACATTCCATAATAAAAAGAATATATTTAGTTTTTTAGTTTCATATGAAAATAAATATTTTTTTAGTTAAAAATGGAAATATTTAACTTTGTTTGATTTTCATTCAATATTACATTGAAAAATGTCAGATTTTTGGGATTTTTTCCAACATTTGTTCAATCCTAGATGGATATTTTTGTATTTCGGAAATACAGCTTTATTTATCCTGTTAGCTATTGTTTTTGCAGAAACAGGATTTTTTATCGGATTTTTCTTACCTGGAGATTCTTTATTATTTACTGCTGGAATTTTTGGGAAAGATTTATGCAAAAATTTTTATAATGTTCCTTTTTTTGTGATCATTTTAATTGTAGCAATTTTTGCTGTTCTTGGGAATATGCAAGGATACTGGCTAGGATATAAATCTGGAAAACTTTTATATAAAAAAAAAGATTCCTTTTTTTTTAAAAAAAAACATTTAATTTTAGCCAAATTGTTTTACAATAAATACAAAACAACTGCTCTTATTATGAGTCGTTTTCTTCCCATGTTTCGTTCTTTTGCCCCTATTGTAGCAGGAGCAATTCGTGTAAATTTCAAAAAATTTATGATATATAATATTATTGGAGCACTTGCTTGGACTTTTTCTATTATGTTATCTGGACATTATTTAGATAAAAGTTTTCCAGAATTAAAAAATCATCTTGAATGGATAATTTTATTAATTGTATTGATTACAACTTTACCAGTTTTTTTAAAAATGAGAATAGGTAAAAAGAAAAAAATATTTACCTAAATTTTTTACAGTTTATAAGTCTTTTATAAGAAAAAAATTTATGTATAAGAGCTTTACACTGACTTTTCATAATTCCAGATAAAAATTCTGTTCTAGGATGTAATTTTGTACCAGAATATATAAATCCTCTTTTTGATGGATTCGTAGTTCCACAAACAACTCTTCCTATTTGAGACCAAAATAAAGCTCCAGCACACATGATACATGGTTCCATAGTTACATATAAAGTGCACTCTCTTATGTATTTACTTTTCAAATAATTAGACGCTAAACTAATTACTAACATTTCTGCATGTGCAGTAGTATCACACAAAGCTTCAGTTAAGTTATGTGCTTTTGCTATAACTATATTTTGGTATGTAATTGTAGCACCTATGGGTATTTCATTTTTATGAAAAGCAATGAAAGCTTCTTCTAAAGCTATTTTCATAAAATAAAAATCTAAACATACCTTACTTTGATCTTTTTTCTTCTTTTTTATCTTTTTCTTCTTTATCTTTTTCTTCTTTATCTTTTTCTTCTTGTTCTTCTTGAATATCTTTAACTGCACGAGAATGTTTTACATTTGCTATTAATGTATGAGAAGGATGTAATATAGTATATTGATTATTATATAAGTTTTCGACAGTGATTCGGTCTCCTATGTCTAAAGAATCAATATTTAACTGAATGTATTCTGGCATTTCATCTGGTTTTGCTTTTATTTTTAATTTCCGAATAGTCGAATAATATACTCCTCCTTTCGTTACTCCAATAGGTCTACCAAAAGACTTAATAGGGATCTCTAATATAATAGGCTTAGATTTATCTATTTTGTAAAAATCTACATGTAATATTTTGTCACTAACAGGATCAAATTGTATTTCCTTTCGAATTGCATTGATATTTTGATCATACCCCTCTATGTTAAGAATAACACCATACACTTTTACAGTATATATTATATTTCTTAAATATTCTAATGAAGTAAAAAAAGGGATATTTATATTTTTTCCATATAAGATGCATGGTACTTTTCCAGAAAGTCGAATGGTACGAACTGCTTTTTTTCCAACATCTCGTTTTTTACCGTATATATTGACATATTTCATTACTTTTTATATTATAAATTTATTACTGATGGACTCATCTTTATGCACCGATTGCATAACTTCAGCAAAAAGCGGAGCGCAAGATAAAACTTCAATTTTATCATTTTTTTTCATTGAATTTATGGGAATTGTATCTGTAACTACCAATTTTTCAATTTCTGATTGATATATTTTTTCATATGAATCACCTGATAAAACAGGATGAGTAGCTATTGCACTTATAGTCTTAGCACCTTTTTTTTTTATTAAATTAGCAGCTTCTGTTAAAGTTCCAGCTGTATCTACCATATCATCTATGAGTATAATATTTTTTTCTTTAACATTTCCTATAAGATTCATAAATTCTATTTCATTTGCTTTTTTTCTTTCTTTATAACAGATTACTACATCTGTTCCTAAATAACCTGCATAGCTTCTAGCTCTTTTAGCTCCTCCCATATCTGGAGAAGCAATAGTTAATTGATCTATGTTTAATTTTTTAATATAGTCAATAAATATCCTGGATGCATATAAATGATCTACAGGTATATCAAAAAAACCCTGAATTTGATCTGCATGTAAATCCATAGTCATAAGTCTACTGGCGCCTGAAGCTACTATTAAATTTGCCATAAGTTTTGCGGCAATAGGTGTTCTAGGTTTATCTTTATGATCTTGTCTAGCCCATCCAAAATATGGAATCACAAGCGTTATGTTATGAGCTGAAGCTCTACGAGCGGCATCACACATTAATAGTAATTCCATTAAGTTATCTACTGGAGGAAAAGTAGAACCAATCAAAAATACTTGCGAACCACGAACAGATTCTGCAAAACAAGGAATATATTCTCCATCACTAAATTCTAAAAATTGTACTTTACCAAGAAAATTTCCATAATAATAAGCTATGTTTTTCGATAATTTTAACCCACTCCTTGTAGAAAAGAAGAAAACTTTTTGATTCATAGTTATATCTTTTTCTACAAAAATACTCTTTAAATTAAAAAAAATAAATACATTATTTCATACTGAAATCATGTTATGAAACAATATTTAAATTTATTAAAGAATGTATTAAAAAAGGGAATAAAAAAAAAAGATCGTACTGGTGTAGGAACAATAAGTATTTTTGGACATCAAATGAGATTTGACTTGGAAAAAGGTTTCCCACTTTTAACCACTAAAAAATTAAACATACGATCTATTATTTATGAGTTATTATGGTTTTTAAAAGGTGATACAAATACTCAATTTTTAATCAAAAATAAAGTTAATATTTGGAATAAATGGGCAAATAATAATGGTGAATTAGGCCCAATATATGGATTTCAATGGAGAAAATGGCCAACATACGATGGCCATTTTGTTGATCAAATCAATAATCTTATAAAAGAAATAAAATTTAATCCCAATTCTAGACGTTTAATTGTTTCTTCTTGGAATGTAGGTATGATTCAAGATATGGCATTACCACCTTGTCATTTGTTATTTCAATTTTATGTATGTAATAAAAAATTATCATTACTTTTATATCAAAGAAGTGCAGATATTTTTATTGGATTACCATTTAATATAGCTTCTTATGCGTTATTACTTAGTATGTTAGCTCATATCCTTAATATAAAAGGAAAAGAACTCATTCATACTATAGGAGATGCTCATATTTATAATAATCATATTCAACAAGTGAAATTACAAATGAAAAGAACTCCAAGAGCACTTCCTAAAATAATTATAAATCCTAATGTCAAAAATATATTTCAATTTCAATTTGAAGATTTTGAATTAAAAGACTATAATCCTTTTCCTCATATTAAAGGAGATGTAGCTGTTTAATTAATTATTTTCTTTCTAGTAACCAATTCTTGAAAATATTAAAATCGTTAGGTAAGGATACTTTTGGTTTTGTTTTTTTTGTTTTTAAAAAAACTTCCAACTCATGAGTTGGAACAATTTCTTTTCTTAAAAAAGAAGGCATATGATCTATAAATTTAATAGGATGAGCTGTTTCTAAAAAAACAGATGGTTCTAAAATATTATTACTATCTTGTAAATATTGTTTAAGGCCTAAATAACCAATAGATCCATGTGGATCTAACATATATTGATATTTTTTCCACATTATCTCTATAGTTTCTAAATTTTCTTTATCTGTGAATTTATAAGAAAATAATTTTTTTTTCAATTGAAAAATATTTTTTTGATATAAATACCATATTCTAGAAAAATTACTTGGGTCAGATATATCCATAGCATTTGATATAGTTTTCTTCACCGGAAGAGGATGATATTTTTCAGACTTTAAAAATCTAGGTATAGTGTCGTTAATATTTGTAGATGCAATAAATAATTTTATTGGTAATCCCATTTTTTCAGCTATCATTCCTGCGCAGATATTTCCAAAATTTCCACTAGGAACTGAAAAAATTAAATCTATTTTATTTTTATTTTTTACTATTATTTGTCTATAAGCTAAAAAATAATAAAACATTTGAGGAAGTAATCTTCCCACATTAATAGAATTAGCAGAAGTTAAAGTATATTTTTTGTTCACTTCTTTGTCTAAAAAAGCTTTTTTAACCATTTTTTGACAATCATCAAAATTTCCATGTATTTCTACAGATAGGATATTATTTCCTAGTGAGGTTATCTGTTTTTTTTGTAACGAACTAATCCCATTATATGGATATAAAATAATAACTTCTACTCCCGGTTTTTTATGGAACCCCTTAGCTACAGCACCCCCAGTATCTCCTGAGGTAGCCACTAAAACTGTTACAGTTTTGTCTAATTTCTCAGAAAAAAAACTTAAGCATCCTGCCATAAATTTAGCTCCAACATCTTTAAAAGCCAAAGTGGGACCATGAAAAAGTTCTAATACGTGAATATTATCGTGTATTTTTTTTAACGGAAAAGAAAAATTCAAAGTATCATGAATAATATTTTCAATAAATTTTTCCGGTATATATTTTCCAATATAAGGTTTTATTACAGACATGGCTACCGTATAAATATCATAAATTGGAAGTTGTTCAATAAATTTATTTTCTAGTTTAGGGATATATTGAGGCATATATAAACCACCATCAGGTGATAAACCTTTTAAAATAGCTTCTTCAAAAGAAGCTAAGTTCTTATAATTTTTCAAACTGAAATATAACATACATACATATATTTTTTAATAAATTTTCAATCTTACAATATTTTAACCCACTTAACTCCTCGTTTATTGATAGGAGAAGTATAGGTTTTATAATCAACTCTCAACGGAGAATATACCCTGTTCATGACTTCAGTAACTTTTTTTGCTGTATAATTCCCCTTGCTAAGCATAAAAACAGAAGGACCTGAACCAGAAATTCCACCACCTAGAGCTCCTATTTCCTTACACTTTATTTTTAATTCATAAAAGGCTGGAATAAGCATAGCTCGTATAGGTTCTACAATGACATCTTCTAAGGATCTACTTATTAATTCATAATCTTCCCTATATAAACCTGATACTAACGCTCCCACATTTCCCCATTGTTTAATAGCATCTGTCATCAATATTTTTTGTTTTAAAATTTCTCTAGCATCCGATGTTTTCACTTCTATTTGTGGATGTATAATACTAACCCATAATTCGTTAGGAGTATGTAATTTAGTGATGTCTAAAGGCTTATAGCTTCTAACCAATGTTAACCCCCCCATAATAGCAGGAGCCACATTATCAGCATGAGCCGTACCACTTGCTACACGTTCTCCTTCCATGGCAAAACGTATCAATTGTATACTACTAAAAGGATTTCCTAATAAAATATTAGCTCCAAAAACAATTCCAGCTGCACTGGCTGCACTAGATCCTATTCCGCTTCCGGGTTGAATATTTTTGATTAATTCTATTTCAAATCCTATTTTTTCTTCATTATCAAATTTTTGTTTTTCTTTATATTTTTTTAACAAAAATTGTAAAGCTACAAACGCTACATTTCTTTTTGGATCATTAGGTAATGATGTTCCATATATTCGATTAATACGTATTCCTGGATTTTTAGATTTATATAAAAAAATTTCATCTTTAGGAGAATCTAAGGCTAATCCAATTACATCAAAACCACAAACTAAATTAGCTACAGTAGCTGGTGAAAATATTTTAATTCCCTTCATGATTTTTATTTAGTAGCTTTAATAATATCTGAAAAAACTCCAGATGCAGTGACTTCTGCTCCAGCACCTGCTCCTTTTATGATAAGAGGTTGCTCAGAATAACGAAATGTATTATATAAAACCATATTATCTTTTCCTTCTAGTTGGAAGAATGGATGAATCTGTTCTACAGATTCTAACCCAACATAAGCTTCTCCATTTTCATAACGGGCAATAAAACGTAAACGTTTTTTATCTTTTTCTGCTTCACTTCTAATTTTGAAAAAATAATTTTTGTATTTATATAATTCATGATAAAAATTATCTATAGAAGTAGAACTTGAACAAGTTTTCGGAAGAAAAGATTTTTTATGAATATCATTTAGTTCTAATGGAGAACCACATTCTCTTGCCAAGATTAGTATTTTTCGCATTACATCTAATCCACTCAAATCAATTCTAGGATCTGGTTCTGTATATCCTTTTAACTGAGCTTCTTTTACTACTTCCAAAAAAGATTTTTCTCCTATAAAACGATTAAATATAAAATTTAAACTTCCTGATAATACAGCTTCTATTTTATTTATTTTATCTCCACTATTAATCAAATCATTCAAAGTGCTAATCACTGGAAGACTAGCCCCCACATTAGTCTCAAATAGAAATGGAGCTTTAAAATGTCTAGAAAGTGTTTTTAATTTTTTATAATGATCATAGTCAGAAGAACAAGCTATTTTATTACAAGTTATAACACCTATTCCATTTTTTAAAAATTTATCATAAGTCATAGCCATTTCTTCACTAGCTGTATTGTCTACGAATAGACTATTTCTTAAATTAAATTTCCATACTTCCTCCATAAAGGAATATATATTCATATTAACACTTTTTTGATTCAAATATTTTTTCCAATCATTTAAATTGATTCCATTATCATTAAAATACATTTTCTTACTATTAGCTAATCCAATGATTCTCACTTGAAGTTTTAATTCTTTTAGTAAATAATTTTGTTGTTGATTTATTTGTTCCAATAATTTACTTCCTACTTTTCCTACTCCACAAATGAAAAGATTAATTTGTTTTGGGGGGCTTTCAAAAAAAGCTTCATGTAAAGTATTTAATGCTTTTTTAAAATCGTTTTTTTTAATAACAGCTGATATATTTTTTTCGGTAGAACCCTGTGCAATAGCTCTAACATTAATACTGTTTCTTCCTAAAGAAGAGAACATTTTTCCACTAGTTCCATGAAGATTTTTCATATTATCTCCTACTACGGCTATGATACATAGATCTTTTTCTATTCTTAATGGATCAATACGTCTTTGATGAATTTCTTGAGAAAATTCGCTATCTATTACAGCTTTTGCTTTGATAACATCTGTTTCATGAATTCCTGCAGTAATTGAATGTTCTGAAGAACTTTGAGTTATAAATATGACGTTTATTTTTTCACGTGATAATGCTTCAAATAAACGTTTGGAATATCCAGGGATTCCTACCATTCCACTTCCTTCTAACGTAAGTAATGCCATATTCTGAATTCCGGATATACCGGTAACAGGTTGACTAATATTTATATTTTTGTTAATATAAATTAAAGTTCCTGAATCTAAAGGAGAAAAAGTATTTTTAATTTGTATAGGAATATGTTTTTTCATAGCAGGTTGAATTGTGGGAGGATAAATAACTTTTGCTCCAAAATGTGATAATTCCATTGCTTCTTCATAAGAGATTTCTTTTATGGGAAAAGCTTGGTTCACAATTTTTGGATTTGCGGTCATCATTCCACTTACATCTGTCCATATTTCAAGTAAACTAGCAGATATAGCTGCTGCTATTATGGAAGCAGTATAATCAGATCCTCCCCTACCAAGAGTAGTAGTTTCGTTTTCTAATGTACAACCAATGAATCCTGGTAAAACAATATATTCTGATTTTTTTTCACGAAAAAACTGAATAATATGATGATTACTTGTGATAAAATCTACTTGTGCGCATCCGAATTGAGAATCTGTAATAATTAAATCTCTGCTATCCTTACAAGTTGCATCTAATCCAGATTGTTTTAATTTTTCTGCAATGAGAAAAGAAGAGCTTAATTCGCCAAAACTCATAATTTTGTCTAAAGAACGGTTTGAAAGTTCTTCTACTTGAAAAACTCCATCACATAAACTTTCTAAATCATTTATATTTTTTTTAATCCAACTGATTAAATGACTTTGATAAGTGATAGGAAATAATTCTCTTATAATATTGAGATGTCTAATTTCTATTTCTTCTAATATATTTTTATAAATATTTTTTCTTTTAGAAGCTAACTTACCACATTGTATTAATTGATCCGTAATATTTCCTAATGCAGATACAATAACAGCATATCTTCCTTTTGGTTTCTTTTCTAATAAAGAACAAATACGTTTTATAGCATCAGAATGAGCTACGGAACTACCTCCAAATTTTAAAACTTGCATTTTTGAATTATTTTTTAAAACAATTTTCCCATTAAATAATAATGTGGACAAAAATAATGATAATTTATGGAGACTGTTTTTTTTTTGTTTTATATATATAGAATTTCAATTCTTGAAAAAAAAAAGAATAAAATACTTTTTAAAAACGAATGAAAAATGAGTAAGAATAAGGGTGAAAACGATTCTAATTTATATTTCATTATTATAATATTTCATAACTTTAAATCATTCATTACTCATATCAGTGTTGTTTTTGTTGAAACGACGAATATTATGTTTATGAATAAAAATTAAAGAAAGCATATTATGCATTTAACTTCTTATGAAAAGGAAAAAATTCTTCTGCATATGGCTGGAGAATTGGCAAAAAAACGTTTAAAAAGAGGATTAAAATTGAATTATCCTGAATCTTTAGCTTTAATCACTCATTATATTATGGAAGGTGCTCGTGATGGAAAAACAGTAAAGGATCTTATGTATGAAGCAGGAAATATTTTAAATGATGAACAAGTTATGGACGGAGTCCACGAATTACTTAATAATGTACAAGTAGAAGCTACTTTTCCTGATGGAACAAAGTTAGTAACTATACATCATCCTATTAAAAAAAATATAAAAAAAAATTCGAATTTGATTCCTGGACAATATGATCTTCTAAAAGAAGACATTGTATTCTTTCCTGAAAGATCTCGTATAAAAAGAATTGTATCCAATACAGGAACTCGACCTATCCAAATAGGATCTCATTTCCATTTTTATGAAGTAAATTCTGCTCTTCTATTTAACAGAGAAGGAACAAAAGGATATAAACTAGATCTTCCTTCCGGAAGATCTGTTCGTTTTGAACCAGGAGAAACAAAAGAAATTATTTTAGTAGAAATTGGAGGAGACAAAAAAATTTACGGATTTTCAGGGAAAGAAAATACAATTATATGAAAAAAATAGATAGAAAATCTTATGCAAGTATGTATGGGCCGACTAAAGGGGATAAAATTCGTTTAGGAGATACTTCGTTATGGATTGAAATAGAAAAAGATTATACCAATTATGGAGATGAATGTGTTTTTGGAGGAGGAAAAGTTATTAGAGACGGAATGGGACAACATCCGTTTGCTACAAGAAATGAAGGAGTTTTAGATTTAGTGTTGACTAATGCTATTATTGTAGATCATTGGGGAATAGTAAAAGCTGATATAGGAATTAAAAATGGTATCATTGTTGGAATAGGAAAGGCTGGAAATCCATATTTTATGGATAAAGTGAGTCCTAATATGTATATTGGAGTAGGTACAGAAGTCATTTCTTCAGAAAATATTATAGTAACAGCTGGAAGTGTGGATAGTCATGTTCATTATATATGTCCTCAATTATTTGAAGTTGCATTAGAAAACGGGACAACTACTATTATTGGTGGAGGATCAGGTCCATCTACTGGAACAATAGCTACAAATTGTACTTCAGGAGTATGGAATATTCAAAGAATGTTAAAAAGTACAGACCATATTCCTATTAACTTCATTTTTCTTGCAAGTGGAAACAGTTCTCATTCAGAAGCTTTAACAGAACAAATAAAAGCCGGTGCAGGTGGGTTAAAAATACATGAAGATTGGGGGAGTACTTTACATGTTATTGATCAATGTTTGAATGTAGCGGAAAAATTGGATATACAAGTTAATATCCATACAGATTCCCTAAATGAATCAGGTTATGTAGAAGATACCTTAAAAGTATTCAAAAATAGAACAATTCATACTTATCATACAGAAGGAGCTGGTGGTGGACATACTCCTGATTTATTAAAAGTTATATCATTTTCTAATATTTTACCTTCGTCAACAAGTCCCACCATGCCCTATACTTGTAATACTATAGATGAGCATTTAGATATGCTGATGATTTGTCATCATTTAGATTCTTCTTTACCAGAAGATATTGCTTTTGCTAAATCACGTATAAGATCTGAAACTATTAGTGCAGAAGGAGTTTTGCATGATATAGGGGCTATTAGTATGATAAGTTCAGATTCTCAAGCTATGGGACGGATAGGAGAGATAATAAAACGAACATGGCAAACAGCTGATAAAATGAAAAAACAAAGAGGTTCTCTGAGTGAAGAAACTTCGAAAAATGATAATTTTAGAATTAAAAGATATATTTCAAAATATACTATAAATCCTGCTATCACTCATGGTATTTCTGAATATGTCGGGTCAATTCATATAGGAAAAATGGCTGATTTAGTTTTATGGAGACCTTCTTTTTTTGGAGTTAAACCTGAATTAGTTATAAAAAGTGGAATGATTGTTTATGCAAGCATGGGAGATCCTAATGCTACCATTCCTACACCTCAACCTTTTATGTATAGAAAAATGTTTGGATATTTTGAACCAAAATTAAGCTGTATTTTTGTCTCAATAAATGCAATAAATAACGGTTTTTTTGAAAAAAATAAAATCAAAAAACAAATAAAAATAGTAAAGGGTTGTCGTTCTTTATCTAAGAAAGATATGATTTTAAACGAAAAAACACCTAATTTAGAAGTGGATCCTAAAACTTATAATGTTTACATAAATGGAGAAAAAATCATTTCTCGTCCTTCTAATGTTTTACCTCTTTCTCAAAGATATTTTTTATTCTGACTGTTCTGACTGTATAAAATAAATATATAAAAAGATACCCAGAGCGGGATTTGAACCCGCATGATATAAAATCACTGGATTTTGAGTCCAACGCGTCTACCTGTTTCGCCATCTGGGCTTTTTATAATTAGCAATGAATTTATAAAAATTCTAAGAATAATTTAAAAAATTTTTTCTATCTTTATTTTCACTTTTTTAAAAAAAGTTACTCCTTCTTCATTTTTTTCATGTAAATAAATAACTTTTTTTATATTAGATAAATAAATTAGCTTACAACATTCTTTACATGGAAAGTGAGTGATAAATATAGAGGCCCCTTCACAAGAGAAAGAAGAAGATAATATTTTTAATATTGCATTTGCTTCTGCATGTAAAACATACCACTTGGTGTTTCCATTATGATCTTCACAAAGATCATCAAATTCATTGGGTGTACAATTATATCCATCAGATATGATTTGATTATTTTTAACTATAACAGATCCTACTTTTTTTTTTTTACAAAAAGATAATTTTGATCGTTCAATAGCTATATTCATATATTTCATATCATTGTATTTTTTGTGAATCATTATGCAAATAAATAAATATGAAAAAAATATATAGTATTCAAAATACAAAAATTAAAGATTTGATAAAAATTTATCAAAAAAAAAATTCTATGAATCTTTTTTTTGTTGAAGGTATAAAAGAATTTGAAATGGCTATAAAAGGGGATTATTTTCCAATAAGAATATTTATATGTGAAAAAATATTTTATAAATATAATATGATTCAATCATTTCATTCCATCACTTTTGTTATTAACATGAAAATTTTTAAAAAATTAGCGTATAGAGAGAATTCAGGTGGAATTATTGCTTTATTTAAGGAAAAAAAATATATAAATCAGTTAAAAAATATAAAAGTTTCTAATAATAATTCTTCTATAATACTTATTCTGGATGGAATAGAAAAGCCTGGTAACATAGGAGCTATGTTAAGAATAGCTGACGCCACAAATATTCGTATTGTAATATTATGTAATGTAAAAACTTATGTATATCATTCTAATATTATCAGATGTAGTTTGGGGTGTATTTTCACAAGACAAATTTTTCTTGAAAAAATAGAATCAATCATGTATTGGTTAAACAAAAATAAAATAAAAATTATAACAACAGGATTTCACAAACATAAAAAAACGATAGACCTATATCGGACTCAATTTACAAATTATAATAATATAGCTATTGTTTTTGGTTCTGAGAGTGAAGGAGTATCCAATATTTGGTTAAAAAAAGCTGATCAAATTATAACTATTCCTATGTTTGGATGTATAGATTCATTAAATGTAAGCAATGCAATGGCAATAATAATATATGAAATGATCAGACAAAAAGGAAGTTTATAACTTCTTTTCATATACGTAATCTATTTTCAGGTTTTTTTTTTGGGTAGCTTCTACAGATAATCGATCACAATAATCATTAATATAATGATAATTATGACTTTTTATCCACTGAAATAGAACAAAGTGTTTATAAAATAAATTTAAGAATCTTTTCCATAAATCTACATTTTTTTTATTGTGAAAGTTATTTTTTTCCCAGTTATAAATCCATTTTTTTTGTACAGTATTTACTATATATTTGGAATCAGTAAAAACAACAATATTTTGCTTTTTATTTTCTATTTTTTCTAATCCTACTATTACTGATAATAGTTCCATTCTATTATTAGTTGTATAACGAAATCCTTGTGAAATTATTTTTCTATTATAAGAATTGCTAAAAAATGTTTCTATAAAAATTCCATATCCTCCTGGTCCTGGATTTCCTTTTGAAGAACCGTCAGTATAAATATGAATTATTTTGTTCACGAATAATTCATGTAATTAATTATTTCATTTTTCATGTTCAAATTTTTCTAATTGATATTTAATTAAGTTAAAACATTTTTCTTTTAAATTATTCTTGTCTTTTAACGATAAATTTTTTGTTGATATAGAATGATGTTGTTTAATTCTTAATCTACCTGGTCCTCCCCTTATAATAGAAGAACTGGGAAATTTTTTTTTGATATCAGCTATAGTAAAAGGGATAATAGGTATTTTTTTTAAAATAGCGAAAAAAAAAGCTCCGTTTTTAAAATGATCCAATAAAATATAAGATTTAGGAACACCACCTTCTGGAAAAATACAAACGCTTTTTCCAGAATCTACTTTATTTTCTATTTTTTTAAATACTTGTATACAACTAGATAAATTTTTTCTATCAATAAGAATATTACTTTTTTTGTACACAAATCCAAAAAAAGGAAGCTTAGCTAATTCTGCTTTTCCCACAAAAACTAAAGGATGGTTCCTCATTAAAGAGTAAATTAACATAATATCCATAATAGAACTGTGATTGCTAATAATCACGTATTGTTTTTTTTTATCCAATATTTCTTCATCTTTTTCTAAAACATACCAAAAACCCATAAGAAACAGGTTACTTCTAGCCCACATTTGGTGAAACCAATATGCAATAGGATAATATTTTTCTTTGAAAAGAAATGGAATAGAAGCTCCAGCCCATAAAGGAATTAAAAATATGTTGATCAAAAAAAACCATATACGCCATAACAATATCAATGGTATTTTTATAATTTTCATTAAAAGATAAAATTAATAGAAATATATAAAATTCATTCTAACTTTAGAAAGTTTATTTATTTTAATCTTAAATTAAATTGAAACACGATATAAAGTTTTTTTTTGTAAAAATATAATCTTTATGTCAAAAAATGTTTTCTGATAGAGATGATATATATATGTATACATTAGGAGAGTTTATTATAGAAAATAAAGGTTGTTCTTCACATTCAATCGAAGGATTGTTACGGTTATTTAGTTCTATAAAGTTAGCTTCTAAAGCTATTCATAAAGAAGTTAATAAAGCAGGACTAACAAAAGAAATTATAGGAAGTTCTGGTATTACTAATATTCAAGGAGAAAATCAGCAAAAATTAGATAATTTTGCTCATAGAGCTTTTATTGAATCTTTTAAAAGTAGAAATGTTGTTTGTGGAATAGCTTCTGAAGAAAGTAAAGATTTTATAGTGATAAAAAAAGAAAAAAAAGAAAATAATAATCAATATATTGTTTTAATAGATCCACTTGATGGTTCTTCTAATATAGATGTAAATGTATCTATTGGGACTATATTTTCTGTATATATGAGAAAGTCTTCTATTCGAATGAATTTGACAATAGAAGATTTTTTGCAAAAAGGAAGTCAGCAAATTCTTGCAGGATATATTATTTATGGATCTTCAACTATATTGGTATACAGCATTGGAAATGGAGTAAACGGATTTACTTTAGATCCTTCAGTTGGGACATTTTATTTGTCTCATCCTAATCTTTGTTTTCCTAAAACTGAAAAAATTTACTCTATTAATGAAGGAAATTATGCTAAATTTTCCAATGGGATTAGGAGATTTATTAGATATTGTCAAGAAAAAAAAGGAAATAGACCCTACACAGCAAGATATATTGGATCTTTAGTGGGGGATTTTCATAGAAATTTGATAAAAGGTGGTATATATATTTATCCTAAAACTGCTTCTTCTCCAGAAGGGAAATTAAGATTGCTTTATGAATGTAATCCAATGGCTTTTCTATCGGAACAAGCTGGAGGAAAAGCTTCTGATGGAGAAAAACGTATTCTAGATATAAAACCTATTGAATTACATCAAAGAACACCATTTGTGTGCGGTCCAGAAAAAATGGTTTCTAAATTAGAAGAGTTTATGGTAATTTGTAAATAAAATAATTTTTTTATTGAAAATGAAATTTAAAGAAAGGAAAACGAAAGTTTTTGAAAAAGTCATAAAAAATGGAAAATATTTATTTTTTTATCCTGTTTTATCTGTTTTTTTATCAGAAAAAAGTTTTGAAAAAAAACTATCGATCAATCTCGTTGGAACTATAGTAAAAAAAAAAATTTTAAAAAATCAGTTCAAAGAAATAGAATAAAACGTTTATTGAAAGCTTCCTTTTTTATAAATAAAAATATTTTAGAAAAAAATCTTATCAAACAAAATTATTATATAATTTTTATTTATCAGTCTTATTGTTTTCCCACATTTAAAAATGTGAATGATTCTATTATAAATATTTTCAATAAAGTAAACAAAATTATTGTTGAAATAATTGACCTGCATTAGATCCAAAAATTTTTACTGCAAAAGCTAATAAAACAATTCCAAATATTTTCTTTAAAATATCCAAACCATTGGTTCCTATTTTTTCGGCTATAAAATCACATTTGTCTATTACAAAATAGACAATAATCATATTCAAAATAAGTGATAAAAGGATAACATTTACGTCATAAGTTGCTCTTAATGAAATTAAAGTAGTTAAAGACCCGGGACCAGCTATAAGTGGAAAAGCTATTGGAACAATAGAAGTTTGAGCATTTTCTGTAACCTTATGAAGGTCTGTTCCTAATATCATTTCTAAACCTATTAAAAATAAAACTATAGATCCTGCTACAGAAAAAGAATGTACATCAATCCCAATGATTTTAAGCATAGGTTGTCCTAAAAAAAGGAAAGATAAAAATATTACAAGAGAAGTGATTATAACTTTTTTAGTGTCTATAATATTTCCCTTTGACTTAAACCCCATGATTATGGGTGCATTACCTAATATGTCTATAATGCTAAAAAGTATCATAAAACAACTAATTAATGAATTGATCCATTCCATAAATTTTTATGATTGATACACTTTTTTTTGCAAAGTGATTATAAATTAAATAAAAATATAATCAATATCATTGATTAAAAAAAAAAAAAACTTAATTTTCACGGAAATAGAATTATTTAAAGTCCATTTTCATAAGCTTTCCATCCTACATTTCTATACTTTTCTGCTACTATTTTTGGATTCAAAGATTGATAAATAGCTTTTCCCACAATAATAAAATCACTTCTATTTTTTTCAAAAGCTTGGATAGGATGAATATAATTATTTCCTATATTTTTTTTTTCATCGAAATGAATACCAGGGGTAAATAATAATAATCTATTATCTACTTTTCTTTGTGCTACAGTACCAATAACTTTTGGATTGTTCAAAGAAATATTTAACGCTTTTCTTATGTAATTGTCATCAGATAATCTTCCATGAGAAGACATCTCCGATATTGTAATCAAACCCATATTAGGAGGAATATTTAAATTTTGAATACTCATGCTTCCAGAAAGCACATGCGCCGTAATGATGTCAGCCCAAGAAGAGATTTTATGTATTCCATAATGTAACTGAAGGTGGTTTGTACTACTAACGTCACATAATTTTCTATCTTCTAGTAATAAAAAGTTTTTTTCTATAGAAATATTTTTTAGATAATTTATAAATGAATATGAAAAATCATTTATAATGTCCACATGGAGTTTTAATCCACAAATTAAATCTCCAATTAAATTCACCAATTTTAAAATATTTTGAGTGTATATCAAGTCAGCAGAAACTATTAAATTTGTTTTTTTTTTCAACGTAATATCTATCAGTTTTTTTCCTATAGGATGAGATATTATTTCTTTTTTCTCTTCATAAGAAATACGTTTATTTTGAAAGTTTTTTGTATTTCTTTTCAGAAAAAAAAATTGAATTATATGTATTTCTTTTTCTTTTAAAAAATTTTTTTTTTCTAATATTTTAAAAATTTCTCCTATTCGAAATAAAGTTCGGATATTGTATCCTCTTTTTTTTATATTTTCTATTCCTCCTTGTTCTCTATCTAGAATAGACATAATATTTTTAATTATTAACCCTTCTTTTTCAAGATCTATTACAGTTTTTAATAAACTATCTCCACTTGTAATTACATCTTCTATAATTAAACAATTTTGTCCTGTTTTATATATTCCTTCAATCATTCGTTCTGTCCCGTATCCTTTATTTTCTTTTCTTTTAATGATCAGTGGAATTTTAGATCTCAAAGATAAAGTAGTAGCTATAGGTAAAGCAGCGTATGGAACCCCACAAATTAGTTCAAAATCATAAGACGGAACTTCACTGATTAGTAAATCCGATAATTTGATTAATAAATCCGGTCTAGAAGCTATTGGACGAAAATCTATATATATAGGAGAATTCATTCCACTTTTTAACGTGAAATTTCCAAATTTTATAATTCCTAAATTGTAAATTTCTAAAAAGAATTGTTCTTTTTCTTCCATAAAAAAGCTGTTTTCGTAAAGTTAAAAATTTTATACTTGGATATTATTACAATTAATTTAATTGATGTGATTATGAAAAAAATAGATATATCTTCTAATATAAATGAAATAAAATTCCCATTATGTATTATGAATGCTTCAGGTGTTCTTTGTTCTACAGAACGAGAACTATCTAATTTACTAGATAGTAATTCTGGAGGAGTTGTTACAAAAAGTTGTACATATAAACCAAGAAAAGGAAATGATTTACCTAGATATTTTGAATGGGATGGAGGAAGCATAAATTCCATGGGATTACCTAATTTTGGTATAAAATTTTATCTAGATTTTTTAGAAAAAAAAAAAATAAATAAACCTATTTTTCTTTCTATATCCGGTTGTTCTTCAGAAGAAAATTATTTTCTTATTCAAAAAGCAAACGAATCTTCTAAAGTAACTGCTATAGAATTAAATTTATCTTGTCCGAATCTTCTTGAAAAAGAAGATATGTTAGGTTATAAATTTCATAAATTTATAGAAAATATATTTAAATTCAATAAAAAACCCTTAGGGATTAAATTTCCTCCTTATTTTCAAGATATACATATTAAAAATGTAGCTTTTATTTTAAATCAATTCCCTATTTTTTTTGTTACTTGTATTAATAGTCTACCTAATGGTCTTTTTGTGGATATTGATAAAGAATCAGTTGTAATACAACCTAAAAAAGGATTTGGAGGAATAGGTGGATCGATTATAAAACCATTTGCATTAGCTAATATTCATAAATTTTATACCTATCTTCGTAAAGATATTTCTATAATAGGATGTGGGGGGATTTCTTCTGGAAGAGATATTTTTGAACACATATTATGTGGAGCTTCTGTTGTTCAAATTGGAACACAATTTATGAAAGAAGGAATTTCTGTTTTTGAAAGATTGGAAAAAGAATTAATTTTTATTTTAGAAAAAAAAAATTATTCATCTTTAAATAATTTTAGAGGAAAGTTAAAAAATATTCAATAGGACTTAGAAAAAACTACTCTTTGCAAAGAGGGATTTCCAGAATAAATACATTTTCCTTTTTCTTTTTCATTATCATCCATCATAGGAATACAACGTATAGTTGCTTCTGTTTCTTCTTGAATTTTTTTACTTGTATTTTTTTTTCCATCCCAATGAGCAAAAATAAATCCTCCTGAATGATTTATTTGATTTTTAAAATCGTTATAATGATCTGATTTAATAATTAATTTCTCAGTTCTATGAAGAGCTTTTTTATATATACTTTTTTGTATATCATCTAATAATTTTGGTATTAAATTTTTCAAATTTTTCCAAGAAATAAACATTTTTTCATATGTATCTCTTCTAAAAATTTCTACTTTTTCATTTTGTATTTCATTTTTTCCGATACTGATTCTAATAGGAATTCCCTTCATTTCATATTCATGAAATTTCCATCCAGGAGTCAATATAGTTCTGTCATCATATTTGACTCGTATTTTTTCTTTTTTTAGAATATCTAAAATTTTTTTTGCTATTTCATTAATGATATAATATTTTTTATTGTAATATATTGGAATGATAACAATTTGTATAGGAGCAACTCTCGGTGGTAATATTAAGCCTTTATCATCAGAATGAGACATGATTAAACCACCTATTAATCTAGTAGATACACCCCAAGAAGTCGCCCATGCATATTCTTTTTTTCCGTTAAAATTAGTAAATTTCACATCAAAGGCTTTAGAAAAGTTTTGTCCTAAAAAATGTGAAGTTGCAATTTGCAAGGCTTTACCATCTTGCATTAAAGCTTCAATACAATATGTTTTTTCTGAACCAGAAAATTTATCCATATATGGTTTTATTCCTTGCAATACAGGAATAGCCATAAATTTTTCGGAAAAATTTGTGTAAATGTTTAATATCTTTAGAGCTTCTTCTTTTGCTTCTTTTTCTGTGGAATGAGCTGTATGTCCTTCTTGCCATAAAAATTCAGTAGTTCTTAGAAACAGACGGGTTCGCATTTCCCATCTTATTGCATTTCCCCATTGATTAAACAAAATAGGTAGATCTCTGTAAGATTGAATCCAACGTTTATAGGTACTCCATATTATACTTTCTGATGTCGGTCTAATGACTAATTCTTCTTGTAATTTGGATTCAGGATCAATAACTAGCTCGTTTCTATCTTTATTTTTTTTTAATTTGGAATGAGTTACTATTGCACATCCTTCTGAAAAAATTTTAATATGTTCTTTTTCTTTTAAGAAAGCAGATTTTGGAATAAGTAAAGGAAAATAAACATTTTGATGTCCAGTAAGTTTTAACATATCATCTAGTACTGTTTTCAATCTATCCCATAAAGAATAACCATACGGTTTTATAATCATAAAACCACGTATTCCTGAAAATTCTGCTAGACCAGATTTAATAACTATTTCGTTATACCATTTTGAGTAATTTTCACTACGTTTAGTTAATTGATTCATAAAAAAAACATAATAAAATGATTCTGTTTATTCATCTATGAAAGATATAAAAATTATTTAACACATTTAATTTTATTTCTAAATTAGAGTAATTTATTAAAAATATTATTGTATGGCCCATCCTAAAAGGAGACAATCTAAATCCAGAAGAAATAAGAGAAGAAGTCATTTGAAAATAAAAGAACCTTTATTAGTGAAATGTATTTTAACAAATCAAAAGCATTTATACCATCATGCATATTGGTATGAAAACAATCTTTATTATAAAGGAAAGATTGTTTTATGCAAAAAAAATAAATAAAAATTTTTTATAAGAAAAAAATTATGGATTTAAAAAAAATAAAATCCCTAATTCAATTTATTTCAAATTTGAATATTGATGAAATAAGGATAAAATTAGGAGAGATTGAAATTTTCATGAAAAATAGAATATTAGTAAAAAATGAAAAACATACATGGAATCCTAAAATATCTACATCATATGCTTCTTCTATTTCTGATTTTTCTGATAAGTTTAATAATAATAAAACAGAAAGAAAAAATAAAAATCAATATTTAACTATAAAATCTCCTATGATAGGAACATTTTATAGAAAACCTCATCCAGACAAAGAACCCTTTGTAAGGGTAGGAGATAAAATAAGAATAGGAACAAAAATTTGTGTAATAGAAGCAATGAAATTATTTAATGATATCGAATCTGAAGTGGATGGTACTTTAATTGAAGTATTAGTAGAAGATGCTTCTCCTGTTGATTATGATCAACCTTTATTTATTTTAGATCCTAATTATTAAATTTTTCAATATGTTCAAAAAGATATTAATAGCTAATCGTGGAGAAATTGCTTTACGAATCATACGAACGGCTAAAGAAATGGGAATTAAAACTGTAGCTGTTTATTCTACAGCAGATAAACATAGTCTCCATGTTTATTTTGCAGATGAAGCTGTATGTATTGGTCCTCCTCCTTCATATCAATCTTATTTAAATATTCCAAATTTAATTTCTGCAGCAGAAATAACAAATGCAGATGCAATTCATCCTGGATATGGATTTTTATCTGAAAATGCATATTTTTCTTCTATTTGCCAAAAACACGGGATAAAATTTATTGGAGCTCAACCCAGGCATATGATTCAAATAGGTAATAAAATTTTGGCAAAAAAAACTATGAAAAAAGTTGGAATTTCTTGTTTACCTGGATCTGATTGTTTTGTAGAATCATCTTATAAAGAAATAGAAGAAATTGCAGAGAAGATAGGATATCCGATTATTATAAAGGCGGCTTCTGGGGGTGGAGGAAAAGGAATACGGTCTGTTTTGGATAAAAATTATTTAAAAGACTCTTGGGAAGAAGCTAAAAAAGAAGCTTGGTCTTGTTTTAGAAAAAAGGATATGTATATAGAAAAATTAGTCCTAAATCCGAGACATATAGAAATTCAAATTATAGCAGATAAATATGGAAAAGCTTGTCATTTATCAGAAAGAGATTGTTCCATTCAAAGAAGAAATCAAAAATTAGTAGAAGAAGCACCTTCTCCATTTTTAACCCCATCTCTTAGAAGAGAGATGGGGGAAAAAGCTGTAAAAGCTGTTGAATATATTCATTATGAAGGTGTTGGAACTATAGAATTTTTAGTAGATCCAAACAAGAATTTTTATTTTATGGAAATGAATCCTAGAATACAAGTAGAACATACTATCACCGAAGAAATAACAGGGTTAGATCTCATTCAAGAACAAATATTTTTAGCTTATGGAAAAAAACTTAATAAAAAAAAGAATTTCTATCCCAAAATGTATTCAATAGAATGTAGGATTAATGCTGAAGAACCATATCAAAATTTTCGTCCTGTTCCTGGAAAAATAACTCAAATCCATTTTCCTGGGGGAAAAGGGGTACGTATTGATACACATATTTATACAGGATATTCAATTCCACATTATTATGATTCTATGATTGCTAAAATTATTACCACAGCAAAAAGTAGAAAAGAAACTATTGAAAAAATGCGTCGTTCTTTAGATGAATTTGTGATAGAAGGAATACATACAACTCTTTCTTTTCACAAAAAACTTATGCAGGATAATAATTTTTTAAAAGGAGATTATAATATAAATTTTTTAGATGATTTAAAGTAAGAAGTAAAAAAATGAAATATTATTTTTTTTCAAATGATTTTAATAGATCAATCATTCCTTGAATATTACCATTCATAAATCCTACAAGATCATAAGTAGATTTATGAATTCTGTGATCCGTAATTCTATTTTTGGGATAATTATAGGTACGAATTTTTACGGAACGATCTCCGGTAGAGACTAAAGATTTTCTTTTCATAGATATTTTTTTTAATCTTTTTTCTTTTTCATGTTGATAAATGCGTGAACGCAAAACGCTTATTGCTTTTTCAAAATTTTTATGTTGAGAACGTTCTTCTTGACATTCTACTGTAATTTTACTCGGAATATGAGTCAATCTTACAGCAGATTCTGTTTTATTTACGTGTTGTCCTCCAGATCCACTTGATCTAAAAGTATCCTTTTTTATATCAGATAAATTAATATTTACTTCTATATCTTTTACTTTAGGAAAAACTGCAACAGTTATGGCAGATGTATGAACTCTTCCTTGAGATTCTGTTTTTGGAATTCTTTGTACTCTATGTACTCCAGATTCAAATTTTAAATTTCCATAAACTCCTTTTTCTCCATTTATATCTAAAATAATCTCTTTATATCCTTTTATTCCTCCTTTTTGTGCATGTATAATTTGATATTTCCAACCTGATTTTTTAAAATACATTGTATACATTCTTAACATATCTTCAACAAAAAGACACGCTTCATCTCCTCCTGTTCCGGAACGGAGTTCTAAAATAGCAGAATTCCTATGATCTTCTTTTATAGACTCTTCTTCTTTTGAAAAAAAGAGAAGGTTATACAATTCTTTTTCAAGAAAAGATAAACTTTCTAAAGTTTTATGTCTTTCTATTGTAACAAATTCTTTCATTTCTATATCTGAATCATTTTCCAAAATGGAATTTATTTCTTTAACAAAAGATAATTTTTTATTATATTCTTCATAAAGTGATGTTATTTTCTCTAATTTTGTGTATTTTTTTAACAATGTTTTGTATTGTTTTTTGTCAGATATAATATAGGGTTGTGTGACTAATTGTGAAATTTCATGAAATTCTTTTTTAGAAACTTCTAATTTTTGAATTAATGAAGTTTTTTTCATTGTTCGTAAAAAATAATAATTATTGAAATTAATAACATACATTTTATTGATTATTTATCAACGTATTCGATTTATAGAATCAATTAATTCTATATCTCCTTTGATAGCTTTATTAGTTAGATATAAAATATATATACATAGTAATATAAAAAAAAAGAATATAATTAATAAGTATTTATTTAACTGAGTGTAAAAAAGGATGAGTATATAAATAATATTAGAAAGGATATTAATTTTATTAATAAAAATTTGAAATTTTCTCTTCTTAAAAAGAAAAAAACTTAAAATAGATAGAAATAAACATATACATACAATTGTAATTAAACAAATTAAATTTGTTTTTTTTAAATAAAAATTAAAAAAGTATATGAGAACAGAATAAATAAAAATAGAGATAAGCAAATATAATGTTTGTATTCTATATAACATAAATTAAAAATTTAAATTATTTTTGTAATTTCTCAAAAGTTCAAATTAATTTTCTGTATAATTGTATATTATTTGTATTTTTCATCTCTAATCTAAGTTATTTTTCATTTACATAAGTAATTAGTAATTTTCTTACTTAACACGAAGAAGTAATTACTATTTACCAAACATATACATATATAAAAACCCAATCATTTTATGTTTGATATTACTGAATTAAAAAGTAAAAAACTTTTTGAGTTACAGGAAATTGCTCGTTCGTCTGGATTGAAAAAATGTACACAATTACGAAAAAACGAGCTACTAGAAAAGATTATTTCCATTTTCAATAATAATAAAAACATTTCTGTTTCTTCAAAAAGAGAAAATCCTTTAGAAAAAGGATTTAAAATGAAAAAAAATACTGAATCTAAAAGTTCATTTTTAGAAAAAAAAAGCATAGAAAAAAAAAATAAAAAAAATTTTTCTTCTCAAGAACATCTAAAAATTTCTAATTCTAAATTTTCAAAAGAACCCACTAAATTTCAAAAAAAACATCAAAATTTTTCTAATTGGAAAAAAAGCAATAGAAATAATAAATTTGAAGTTCAAAATACATTAATATCTCGCGGAGAAGTTGGATCACAAAAAATTTCTTCTAATAAATATCGTACTCCTGAATATGAGTTTGAAGGAATAATAATAAGTGAAGGGGTATTAGAAATTATGCCAGAAAATTATGGATTTTTAAGATCTTCGGATTTTAATTATTTATCATCTCCTGATGATATTTATGTATCTCAATCTCAAATTAGACTTTTCGGAATGAAAACGGGAGATACAATAAGAGGAGAAGTTCGTCCTCCAAAAAATGGAGAGAAATATTTTCCTTTAATTAAAATTCTTGAAATTAATGGAAAAAACCCTTCTCTCGTTAGAGAGAGAGATTCTTTTGAGCATTTGACTCCATTATTTCCCAATGAAAAATTTAAATTGGCTGGAAAAAATGCAACACTTTCTACAAGAATTGTTGATCTTTTCACTCCTATAGGAAAAGGACAGAGAGGAATGATAGTTGCTCCCCCTAAAACAGGAAAAACAACTTTATTAAAAGAAATAGCTAATGCTATTGCAGCAAATCATCCTGAGGTGTATTTAATTATATTACTGATCGATGAACGACCAGAAGAAGTAACAGATATGCAGAGAAATGTAAAAGGAGAAGTTATCGCATCCACTTTTGATGAGCCAGCAGATCGACATGTTAAAGTTGCTAACATTGTTTTACAAAAAGCAAAAAGAATGGTAGAATGTTCACATGATGTGATTATATTATTGGATTCTATTACACGTTTAGCACGTGCTTATAATACTGTTGCCCCTGCATCTGGAAAAGTTCTATCAGGAGGTGTGGATGCTAACGCATTACACAGACCTAAAAGATTTTTTGGAGCGGCTCGAAACATAGAAAACGGAGGATCTTTATCCATAATTGCTACAGCTATGATTGATACAGGATCAAAAATGGACGAAGTTATCTTTGAAGAATTTAAGGGAACAGGAAATAAAGAACTTCAATTAGATAGAAAAATAGCTAATAAACGAATTTATCCTGCTATCGATCTTGTTTCTTCTAGCACTAGAAAAGACGATCTTTTACTTGACCAAAACACATTACAAAGAATGTGGATTTTGCGAAAACACCTTTCTGATATGAATCCAGTGGAAGCTATGGAATTTTTAAGATCTAGAATATCTAGAACTAGAAATAATGATGAATTTTTGATGTCTATGAATGGATAAATAAATTCTCCATATTTGATTTTTTAGATGAAAAATATTATATTCACGAAATAATTAATCGCGGGATGGAGCAGTTGGTAGCTCGTCGGGCTCATAACCCGAAGGTCATAGGTTCGAGTCCTATTCCCGCTATTTTTTCTTCATAATTTGAATGTATTATTCATTTATACTTTTCAATTTTTTTGTTTTTTTTGTTTGTATATATTTTTTTAGAAAACTAGAATCATTTTTTAGAAAAGAATTTAAAGATCAACAAAACGAAATCCAGAAATTTTCTAAATATAGTAGAAGTGAAATTTCTGATTCCTTAATTAAAATGAAAGATAGCTTAACAGAAGCTGTAAACTTTTCTCAGAATATTATTGATAAAAAAGTTCAATTTTATCTTGATAATCAAAATCAAAAGTTAAATTCTATTCATATTTCACAGGAAAAATTTATTCAAAATATTGAAAAAAAACTTGATAGTATAAAGGAGAATGTTAATGATAAGCTTCAGTCTTCTTTAAATATTCATTTAGGAAAATCATTCGAAATAATTGGAAATCAATTACTCTTTTTACAAGAAGGTTTAGGGGAAATGAAAATTTTGGCTCGCGATGTAAGTTCCTTAAAAAGAACCTTAAATCATGTAAAAATATGTGGAAGTTTTAGCGAAATGCAACTTTCTATGCTTTTACAACAAATTTTATCTCCAGAACAATATGAAACCAATGTTGTAACAAAACCTAGCACAAATTTTGTTGTAGAATTTGCAATTAAACTTCCAGGATCGGAAAACGGAAGCATTATATGGTTGCCTATTGATGTTAAATTTCCAAAGGAAACTTATGAAAAAGTACAAACAGCTTATCATAATGGAGAAGAAAAAAATATAAGAATAGCTATAAAAAATATGGAATCTGTGCTTAAAAAAATGTCTAAAGATATTCAAGATAAATATATAGACCCTCCGTATACCACCGATTTTGCTATTCTTTTTTTACCTTTTGAAGGAATATACGCTGAGATTGTAAGAAATTCTAGTTTATTAGAAGAATTATTAAGAAAATATAAAACAGTAATAGCAGGACCGTCTACATTAGCTGCTGTATTAAATAGTTTACAAATTGGGTTCAGGACTTTAGCTATTCAAAAAAGAAGTTCTGAAGTGTGGAAAACGTTGGAAACGGTAAAACAAGAATTTACAAAATTTGGATTATTACTTCATCAGGCTCAAGATAAATTACAAGGGGCTTCCAAGGATATAGATCGATTGTTAGGTGTTAGAACTAATTTGATCGAAAAAAAATTAAAAGATATAGAAAATTTTTAAAATAAAAAGCGGAGAGAAAGGGATTCGAACCCTTGACACTTTTTGGTGAACACGCTTTCCAGACGTGCGCCTTAATCCTCTCGGCCATCTCTCCTCTCCAAACAAAAAAAAGTAAAACTATAAGCCGGATTCTGTTTTTATACCTATCATTTATCTAGGATCTAGGTCTCCCATGATCTCAATCTGCCTACCCCCCAGTTTAAACCGAGCTAGTTTATCCGGTATACATGGCATTTCACCACACAGAGTTTACATGATTTCACTACAGCAAATAAATCTGTACATCCTTTCTGTTGCACTATTCCTCATCTCACGATGGATGGGAGTTACCCATTGTGTTGCTCTACGGTGCCCGGACTTTCCTCATTTTTTTTTAAAATGCGATAGGACGTTTTACTTTTTTAAATTTGAATAAATATTTTTAATATCATCATTACAATTAAGCTTTTCAATCAAGTTTAAAACTTGATTTTTTTTTTCTTCTGAAAGATATATACCTTCTTTAGGTATACGTTCAAGTTTATATTCATGAGGTATTTTCACCTTTTCTAAATTGTTTTTCATGGATCCAAAATATTCAAAGTCTGTAGACAGATAAATCATATCATAATTTTTTGTAAAATTTTTGGCGCCAAAGTCTATTGTCATAAGTTCAAAATCTTCCATTGAATAAGGAATATCTTTTTTTTTTATATAGAAAAAACCTGTTCTATGAAACAGATGAATTAATTCACCATTATGGCATAATCTTCCTCCATTTTTATTAAAAAACGTTCTTATATTAGAAGTTGTTCGAATACAATTATCTGTCAAACATTCTATAATTATACTGATTCCGTGAATTAATCCTTCCAAATTTAAATTTTTGTAATTATCTGTTTTAGTTTGTAAAGCTTTTTTTATAGCTTTTTCTATAGTATTTTTAGGAATATTGAGTGATTTTGCGTTTAAAATTACGTTTCTAAAACGGGAATTATTTGTTCCTAATTCTTTTACAACTATGTAAATTTCTTTAATTATTTTAGAAAATTTTTTAGATTTTTTAACATCTTGATTGGATTTTCTATGTTGTATATTTGACCATTTGCTATGTCCTGACATGAGTGAAAATATCTGTATAATTATTTTTATATATTTATATTTATGAATTTATAAAAAAAAATTATTATGTCAAAAATTTGTGAATTGACAGGAAAAAAAGCAATGATAGGGAACAAAGTTTCTCATGCAAATAATAAAAAAAAACGTCGTTTTAACATTAATTTGTGTAAAAAACGTTTTTTTTTAATAAAAGAAAAAAAGTGGATTACTTTAAAGGTTTGCACTTCTATTGTAAAACTTATCAATAAAATTGGTATAGAAAAAGTTTTAAAACGTTTTAAATATAAATATTAATGGGAAAAAAAGGAAATAGGATACAAGTTATATTAGAATGTGTTGAACAAAGAAAAATTGGAATTTCTGGTTGTTCTAGATATGTCACGACAAAAAATAAAAAAAATACTCCAAATAGAATTGAACTTAAGAAATATAATCCAATATTAAGGAAATATACAATTCATAAAGAAATCAAATAATTAATAGTTATGTCTAAAAAGGAAGTTGATAAACAAAAAAAAAAGATTTCAAAAAAAAAAATGATTTTGGCTGTTAAAATAGTTAAATCTAAAAAATCTGGAAGTTATACCTTTGAAAATAAAATGGTTTCTTCATCAGAAGAAATGAAGATTTTCTTTAAAAAATGATTTATAATGTTTTTTAAAAAAAAAGAAAATAAAATATTCGATTCTGAATTAGAAAAAACTAGAGTATCCTTTTTTTCTAAAATAAAAAATCTTTTTTTAAAAAAATCAAGAATAGATATTAACGCTATTATTGATCATATAGAAGAGATATTATTATCTGCAGATATAGGAACGAAAACTACTATAAAAATTATAAACAGTTTAGAAAAAAGAATTCAGAAAGAAAAATATATAAATTCACAAAACATTTATAGTTTTCTTAAAGAAGAAATTGAAAATCTTTTTATAAATGTTAAAAATATTTGTTTAGAAACAAAAATAAAAAAAAATAATAAAAGACCATATGTTATTATGGTAGTAGGAGTTAATGGTGTTGGAAAAACAACAACAATTGGTAAATTGGCTTTTTTCCTAAAAAAAAAAGGATTTCATGTTGTTATAGGAGCAGCAGATACATTTAGAGCTGCAGCTATTGATCAACTTGAAATATGGGCAAATAAAGCTGATGTTCCTATAGTAAAACAACATAATGCACATGCAGATCCAGCATCTGTAGCGTATGATACTTTACAATTTGCAAAATTAAAGAAAAAAGACGTAGTATTGATTGATACTGCTGGTAGATTACAAAATCGGGTTAATCTTATGAAAGAGCTTTCTAGAATAAGTAGAGTCATGAAAAAAATAATATCTGAATCTCCTCACGAGATTATACTTATTTTAGACGCAACAATTGGTCAAAATGCTTTTGAACAAGTAAAAAAGTTCACCTTTTTTGTTAAAATTTCTTCCATCATTCTAACAAAACTAGAAGGAACAGCTAAAGGAGGAGTAGTTATAGGAATCATGGATCAATTTAAAATTCCTATACAATACTTAGGTATAGGAGAAAAAATACAAGATTTAAAAATTTTTGATGGAAAAAAATTTATTGATTCTTTTTTTTGAATACAGATAAACTGCCATTTTTTAAAAACGGTATAATTATTGCTTTATAATTTAAATTAAATTCAGTATTCTTATGAAGAATAATAAAATAAGTGTTACTTCAGATAATATTTTTCCCATTATTAAGAAATTTCTTTATTCAGATCAAGAAGTTTTTTTACGTGAACTAATTTCTAATGCTGTAGATGCTATTATAAAATTAAAAACTTTGATGAAGTTAGAAAACTTATATGATGTTGTTGATGATTTTAAAATTAAAATTATTATAGATAAAATAAATAATACTCTTCATATTATTGATAATGGAGTAGGAATGACGAAAAAAGAAATAGATGAATACATTAATCAAATAGCTTTTTCTGGAGCTGAAGAATTTGTTAAAAAATATAAAAATTTAACCGATCCTTCTAATATTATTGGACATTTTGGATTAGGTTTTTATTCTTCTTTTATGGTCGCAAATAAAGTTATGATACTGACTCAGTCTTATAGAAAAAATGAGTTATCTATGTTTTGGTCTTGCGAAGGAGATCCAAATTTCACCATGAAAGAAATTGAGAAAAGAGAAAGAGGTACAGAAGTTATTTTATTTCTTAATAAAGAAAATAGTGAATTTTTAGAGTATGATCGTATTTTAAAATTATTGAAAAAATACTGTAAATTTATGCCCGTGAAAATTTTTTTATCTTCAAAAGGATCAAAAGAAGATAAAGAAATTATTGTCAATAATATTAATCCTGCTTGGAAAAAAAATCCGATTCAATTAGACGATAAAAATTATTTAGATTTTTATCATGAACTTTATCCAAATCAATTAGAAGATCCTTTATTTTGGGTGCATTTGAATATAGATCATCCTTTTCATTTAACAGGAATTTTATTTTTCCCTAAAGTAGAAAAAAGAATAGACATCCAAAAGGATAAAATTCATTTGTATCAAAATCAGGTTTATATTACGGATAACTTAGAAGGAATTGTTCCGGATTTTCTTAGCTTGTTAAAAGGGGTTATAGATTCTCCAGATATCCCTCTTAATGTATCACGTTCCCATTTGCAATCTGATACAACTGTTAAAAATATATCTAGATATATAACAAGAAAAGTAGCTGATAGACTAAACTCTATGTATCTAAAAAATAGAGAGGATTTTCAAAAAAAATGGGAAAATATCAAAATTATAGTAGAATATGGAATGATTAGTACACAAAATTTCTTTGAAAAAGCAATTAAATTTTTTATTTTTTGTACTGTAAATAAAAATTATTTTACTCTAGAAGAGTTTAAAGAAAAAATTAAAACAACTCAAAAAAATAAGGAAGGAAAAATTGTTTTTCTTTATTCCTCAGATCAGTATAAACAATATAGTTATATAAAAGAAGCAAAAAATAGATCCTATGAAGTTTTAATTTTAGACAGTCCACTTTCAGTTCATTTAATACAAAAATTGGAATTATCCTATCAAGATATTTGTTTTGTACGAGTAGATTCAGATCATATTGATAAGTTAATTGATTTTGATAAAAAAAACACAAATTCAGAACTTTCTGAAAATGAAAAAAAAGATTTAAAAAATCTTATTAAAGATCACATCAATATAATGGAAAATTTAGAATTTTCCATACAATTAGAAGATTTATCCGCAAAAGAAAATCCTTTTTTAATTGTTATTCCAGAATTCATAAGAAGAATAAAAGAAATGAATTCCGTTATAGGAAAAGACATAAAAGAAAAATATTATCAATTAATAGTAAATACAAATCATATTTTGATGAAGAAAATATTAAAAGAAACATTAGAAGAAAAAAGAAAAAGAATTATCCAAGAAGCTTTAAATTTAACTCTTTTATCTAAAAATTTACTATATGGAAAAAATCTCACGGATTTTGTATCAGAAAGATTAAAAAATCTTATTAAAGAATAAATAAAGAATAAATTTAGGTATTTATTTTTGTTTATTAAATTTTTTTAATTTAATTCCTGTTAATATTTTTTTTGTATATAATGGAAAATCTGAATTTTGTATCCATCCGTAATAATTGGGATCTTTTTCAAAGATTTCAAAAACTTTCTCTCCTTTGTATTTTCCAAAATTGAATATTTCATTTCCTTCTTCATCTATTCTTACAAATCCAGCAAGATCTGCTATTTTTTTTTGATGAGAGAATTGATTTAGGCTTTTGACATCTTTTTTTAAGTTATTATATTTTTCTAGTTGTGATAATAATATTTCGTATGTAGCAAATGTATCAGCTTTAGAACTATGAGCTTTCATTAGTTCTTTATTACAATAATATTTATAAGCAGCAGATAGGGTTCTAGGTTCCATTTTATGAAAAATTACTTGAACATCTATAGTTTTATATTTTTTAATATCAAAGGACATTCCTGCACGAAGCATTTCTTCTGCTAAAATTGGTATATCAAACCTATTAGAATTATATCCTGCTAAATCTGTATTTTCAATCATTTTGAAAATAGAAGAAGCTATATCTTTAAATTTAAGTTTTCCTTTCACATCTTCATCTTTAATTCCATGAATAGCAGTTGATTGTGGAGGAATAGGTATTCCGGGGTAAATTAACCAAGTTTTATCTTCTTTATTTTCATTAGGAAATATTTTTAATATAGATATTTCTATAATTCGGTCTTTTCCTATATTGATTCCTGTTGCTTCTATATCAAAAAAACAAATAGGACGATGAAGTTTTAATTTCATGTTTTTAATGTGAATTTTTTTGTTGTAATCTATGAAAATAGATTGAAGTTATTATATAACAAATAATAATACACGGCAAAGCTTTCATATGTAAAGTTAATAAAAGAAATATACTAATCAATAAAAAAATATAACGTATTTTATTCTTTTTCCAAGAAAGACCTTTAAAATTAAAAGAAAACATTTTAATTTTAGATATTAAAAGGTAACAAGAAAAAAATATCATAAATAACATTGCAATAAGATATATATTTTTAGGAATATCATAATTTTCAATTATAATAGATAAAGAAGAAAAAAATAAGGTGTTTACGGGCGTTGTTAAACCTACTATATCATTTTTACAATGAGTACTAATGTTGAATTTAGCTAAACGGTATGCAGAGATAATAGAAATAAAAAAAGATAAATATTCAATGAATGGAATCGGTGTTTTCTTTTCTAACAAAAGAAAAATTGTTATAGATGGAACTATTCCAAAAGAAACCATATCTGCCAGAGAATCTAATTCTTTTCCAAATAGATTTTCATTTTTGATTAATCTAGAAAAAAAACCATCTAAAAAATCAAAAAATATTGAAAATAAAGTGGAAATAGCAGAATAATTGAAATTTTTCGATTGCAAAAATATTATAGATATACATCCACAAAATAAATTTAATAAAGTAAATATGTTAGGTATTATTTTTAGTGTTATCAAAACATAATAAAGTAAATAACAGAATTGTTCCAAAAATATAGAATAATATTATTTTATAATGATTAAATTATTCTATAATGATTAAATTATTTTATGAAATTTCTAATTTTCATATCAGAAAAAAATCTTTCTTTATTAAAGAAATTTGTTTTTTATTAAAAAATGAAGGAATGCATATTGGAAATATTAACTATATTTTTTGTAATGATAATTTTCTTTTAAATATGAATAGAAAATTTCTAAGAAAAAATTTTTATACAGATGTCATAGCGTTTAATTATTCTATTCACAGGCATATTTCTGGAGATATATTCATTAGTGTTGATCGTGTTTATGATAATTCTAAACAATGGAATCAATTTTTTTTATATGAATTAAAACGTGTTATGATACATGCTGTATTACATTTTCTAGGGTATGATGACCATAATCATATGGATAAAACAATTATGAAAAAAAAAGAAGAGTTTTATTTAAATTTATTTCAACTTTGAAAAAATATGTTTTTAGATATATATGACGTTATTGTAGTTGGAGGAGGACATGCTGGCGTTGAAGCTGCTGCCGCTTGTTCTAAGATGGGGTCTAAAACTTTGTTAGTTACTACGAACTTACAAACTATAGGAAAAATGTCGTGTAATCCGGCTATAGGAGGAATTGCTAAAGGACAAATAATAAGAGAAATAGATGCTTTAGGAGGGTACTCCGGAATAATCGCAGACTATAGTACGATTCAATTTAGAATGTTGAACAAATCTAAGGGACCTGCTATGTGGAGTCCTAGAGCTCAATGTGATAGAAAATTATTTTCTTATTATTGGAAATTTTTTTTAGAAAAAAAAATTCAATTAGATTTATATCAAGATACAGTAACATCTTTATTAGTAAAACAATATAAAGTTGAAGGAGTCAAAACTTGTTTTGGATTAAAAATTAAAGGAAAATCAGTAATACTTACAAATGGTACATTTTTAAATGGAAAAATACATATTGGAAAAATAGAAATTAATGGAGGAAGAATTGAAGAAAAAGAAGTAAAGGGAATTACGGAACAATTAACAAAAGATTTTGGATTTAAATTTGGAAGAATGAAGACAGGAACATCTCCAAGAGTAGACGGACGTTCTTTAAATTATGAAAAAATGAACGTTCAAAATGGTGATATAGATCCAAGAAAATTTTCTTTTTTTTATAAGACAAAAAAATTGGAAAAACAAATAAAATGTTATATAACTTATACTAATAAGAAAGTACATGATTTTATACGTCATAATTTCATTTATTCTCCAATATATACAGGATCCATTAAAGGAATTAGTCCTAGATATTGTCCATCTATAGAAGAAAAAGTTTTTCGATTTTCGGATAAAAATGAACATACAATTTTTATTGAACCAGAAGGTTGGAATACAACAGAAGTATATATAAATGGTTTTTCCACTTCTTTTTCAGAAAAAATACAATGTAAATCTTTAAAACAAATTCCAGGTTTTGAAAAAATAAAAATATTAAAACCTGGATATGCTATTGAATATGATTATTTTCCACCAGAACAGTTAAAAGCTACTTTAGAGAGTAAAATTATAGAAAATCTTTTTTTTGCTGGACAAATTAATGGAACAACTGGATATGAAGAAGCAGCAGCACAAGGATTAATGGCAGGAATTAATGTTCATTTGAAAATAAATGGAAAAGAACCATTAATTTTAAAAAGAAATCAAGCTTATATTGGAGTTTTAATAGATGATTTAGTTACAAAAGGAACAAAAGAACCATACAGAATGTTTACTTCAAGAGCTGAATATAGAATGTTGTTACGACAAGATAATGCTGATGAAAGATTAACGCCTATAGGATACAATATAGGTTTAATTTCAAAAGAAAAAATAACACTTTTGGATAAAAAAAAATCAAAAATAGAGAAATGCATGTATTTTTTTCAAAATAAAAATTTTGATCCGAAAACTATAAATCCTATATTATGTGCTAAAAAATCTCCCAAAATATATCATAATAAGAAAATAGAATCTATTTTGGCTCGTTCTAATATTGATATTCAAGATATTATATTTATTCCATTTTTGATGGAAGAAATCAAAAAAAATGATTTTTCACAGGAAATATTGGAACAAGTTTCTATTCGAATAAAATATAAAGGTTATATAAATAGAGAAAAAGAAAATGCAAAAAAGTTATCAAGATTAGAAAATCTTAAAATCCCGGATAATTTTAATTATAATTCGTTACAATCCCTATCTTCAGAAGCCAGAGAGAAATTAGACTATTATCGTCCAATATCACTAGCTCAAGCTTCAAGAATAAGCGGAATATCTCCTTCAGACTTGAGTATTTTACTCATTTATATGGGTCATTAGATTCTTTTTTTTTCTTGTATCCTGTATTCTTAGATACAACAAATAAATCTTCATCTTCTTTTTTCATGTAGAATTTTTCTCTTGCTATTTTTTCAAGATATTTAGAATCTTGAGTTAATTTTTTTAATTGATTCCCTTCTAATGAAATTTTTTTTATCAGAAAATTTCTATGGTGTATCATTTTCTGTATACTTTTTTTAAATTTATAATGTAATATTAAAGAATTAGAATCAAAAAAAAACATCCATATCAGAAAAAAAGTAATAATCCAAAAGTATTTATTTTTAAATATTTTATACTTTTTTTCTTTTTCCATATTTTGTATAAATATTAATTAGTAATATACTTATAATCCAGTAAATACTAAAGAAAGACAAAAAAAATACACACCAAAAACCAGATATAGCTATAAGTAAAAAAAGAAAAAATCCTATAAATTTGATAATCATAGATATAATTTTTCGTATTAATTTCGTATAAAAAAATGACATATAGAATAGAAAAAGATACATTAGGTAATGTGAAAGTTCCTATTAATAAATATTGGGGAGCACAAACAGAAAGATCTAGAAATAATTTTAAAATTGGACCGGAAGCTTCTATGCCAATAGAAATTATTTATGCATTTGCTTTTTTAAAAAAAGCTTCAGCTCATGTTAATTTTGAATTAGGTCTTTTATCTAAAAAAAAGAAAGATATAATATCTTCAGTTTGTGATGAGATTATAAAAGAAAAATTAGATGATCAATTTCCTTTAGTGATATGGCAAACAGGATCAGGAACTCATACCAATATGAATGTTAATGAAGTTATTTCTAATAGAGCTCATGTTTTAATGGATGGAAAATTAGGAGATTCACGAGTATCTTATATTCATCCCAATGATGATGTAAACATGTCTCAATCATCTAATGATACCTTTTCTACAGCAATGCATATTGCTTCTTATAAAAAATTAGTAGAGAAAACTATCCCTTCCATTAAAAAATTAAAAGAAGTTTTGGAAGAAAAATCCAAACTATTTCAAAATATTATTAAAATAGGAAGAACTCATCTTATGGATGCTATTCCTATTACTCTAGGACAAGAATTTTCAGGATATGTATCTCAGATAGATCATGGATTGAATGCTCTTAAAAAAAGTTTAGATCATCTTTCTGAATTGGCTATAGGTGGGACGGCTGTAGGAACTGGATTAAATGCTCCTATAGGTTATGACATAAAGATAACCGAATACATATGTAAATATACTGGTTTTCCTTTTAAAGTAGCAAAAAATAAGTTTGCGGCTATAGCATCTCATGATGCTATAGTGGAATCACACAATGCTCTTAAACAAATAGCCGTTTCTTTAATTAAAATATCGAATGACATTCGTTTTTTATCTTCTGGTCCAAGATCAGGTATTGGAGAGATTTATATTCCTGAAAACGAACCCGGATCTTCTATAATGCCTGGAAAAGTGAATCCTACTCAATGTGAGTCTATTATGATGGTCTGTACTCAAATTATGGGAAATGATATGGCTATTTCTATAGCGGGTTCTTCAGGAAATTTTGAATTAAATGTATCTAAACCATTAATAGCATACAATTTTTTACAATCTTCTCAACTTATTGCAGATTCTTGTAATTCTTTTTCCTCCCATTGTGTAATGGGTATAAAACCCAATTATCGTAGAATTAAAGAATTTTTGGATAAATCTTTAATGCTGGTTACAGTGCTTAATAATTGTATTGGATATGAAAAATCTGCAGAAATTGCAAAATTTGCTTATAAAAATAATACTACATTAAAAGAAGAAGCAATTAGATTAGGATACTTGACTGTTGACGAATTTGAAAAATTTGTGAATCCATCTAAAATGGTGTGAATAATATATATATTTCAAATTTTCAAAAAAATAATTTTTCTACATTAAAATGAATAATATCAGAGATTTTTTCTTCTGATATGGAATAAATTTCCGATAGTTTTTTTAAAATTATTCTTAAATTTACCGGTTCATTTCTTTTTCCTCTAAAAGGATGTGGAGAAAGATAAGGAGAATCAGTTTCTAATACTATATGATTCAAAGATATTTTATGTAAAAATTTATCAATATGATTATTTTTAAAAGTAATCATTCCACCAATACCTAATTGAATTCCAAAATCAATAATTTTTTTAGCTTGTTCCAAGGTTCCGGAAAAACAATGAAAAACACCTTTAAGAGAAGAGTCTTTTTCTTTTGACAAAATATGGAAAATTTGATCAAAAGCTTTTCTGCAATGTATAACTACAGGAAGTTTCTTTTTTTTAGCCCATTGTATTTGAGTTTGAAAAGCATATTTTTGTTCATCAAAAAATTTTTTATTTGAGTGTAGATCTATTCCAATTTCTCCTATAGAAATGAAGGAATTACTTTTATATAACCACGTTTTAATATGGTTCAATTCTTTTTCTAAACTATATGGATCAACTTTATTAGGGTGTAGTCCTATCATGGAAAAACATACATTAGGATATTTTTTCTCTAATTTTAATATACTAGGTATAGTAGAGCTATCTATAGATGGAAGTAAAAATCTATCAATTCCTTTTTGAAAGGCTTTTTGTATAACATGATGAATATCTTCATCAAATTCTTTCATGTATAAATGAGTATGGGTATCAGTAATTTTCATTTAATAATGAATCTTAAATTTTTTAAAATTAAAATATTTTTTATATGAAAGCTTATTTATTTCCTGGTCAAGGATCCCAATTTTTAGGAATGGGAAAAAATTTATACAAGAATTCTCATTTAGCGAAAAAATTATTTCAGTTATCTGACGAAGTTTTAGGTTTTCGAATTACATCTGTAATGTTCGAAGGTTCTATAAACACTTTGAAAAATACTAAATACACACAGTTAGCAATTTATATATATTCAGTTATAAAAGCAAAGATATTAGATAATTTTGAACCTGATATGGTAGCCGGACATTCTCTTGGTGAATTTTCTGCTTTAGCTGCAATTAGTGTATTTTCTTTTGAAGATGGATTAAAACTAGTGAATCAAAGAGCATCAATTATGCAAAATATTTGTGAAACAACTCATGGAGGTATGGCTGTAGTATTTGGTTTAAAAGATTCTATTATAGAAGAAGTTTGTAAAAAAGATCATGGTATTATAGTTCCATCTAATTATAATTGCCCTGAACAATTAGTAATTTCTGGAGAAATTTCAGCTTTGAAAAGAGTTTGTTTTTTTCTAAAAAAAATAGGAGCTAAAAGAATATTTACTCTTCCTGTTCATGGAGCTTTTCATTCTCCTATCATGGAACCAGCCAGAAAAAAATTTAAAAAAATCATAAAGAAAATTTCTTTTAAAGATTCTAAATATCCAATATATCAAAACGTAACTGCTTTACCTGTCATAAAATCTTATGATATAAAAAGAAATCTTGTAGAACAATTGACTTATCCAGTAAAATGGAAACAATCTATAAAAAATATGATGAAAGATGGAGCAGTTTCATTTACAGAGATAGGTCCAGGTAATATTTTGCAAGGTTTAATTAAAAAAATTACAAAAAATTCTTCCTAAAAAATATAAATCCATAATGCATCAACATAGACACAGACGTAATTTTTATAGTCATGGAAAATTGTTGTTAACAGGAGAATATTTTATTCTATATGGAGCCTATGGATTAGCTCTACCTACAATTAAAGGACAGTCGCTAACTATATTTGAAAATAATTTATCTCCTGTTTTACATTGGAAAAGTTATGATGAAATCAATGATAAACCTTGGTTTGAAGGAATATTTAAACTTCCGTCTTTAGATATTTGTTATGATACAGAAAGAAATACGGCTGTTAAATTGAGAAATTTGTTATTAATATCCCAAAAAATTAAAAAGAATTTTCTCCATAATTCATTAGGAATATATGTTAAAACACAATTGGAATTTCCTAGAAATTGGGGATTAGGTAGCAGTTCAACATTAATTAACAATATAGCAAAATGGGCTAAAATAGACCCTTACATGTTATTAGGAACTAATTTTCCAGGTAGTGGATATGACATAGCTTGTGTTTCAATTTCAAAACCTATAGTTTATAAACTTTGGAATCAGAAACCTCATATTATTCCCATAAAATTTAATCCTTCATTTAAGGATCAACTTTTTTTTCTACATCTTAATAAAAAACAGAATACTTGTGATGAAATACGAAATTTTCGTTCTAATATATATAATGTGTCCAATATTTCGAATAAAAATATTGAATCTATATCTTCCATAACTAAAAGAATTCTTTTTTGTAAAACATTAAAAGAATTTGAAGAATTGTTATTAAAACATGAAAAAATTTTATCAAAAATATTGAAACTTCCTACTATTAAAGAAATATATTTTCCAGATTATTTAGGTATAGTTAAAAGCTTAGGTGCTTGGGGGGGGGATTTTGTTCTAATTAGTTCTAGAAAAGGAATGAAGGATTATTTTTCTAATAAAGGGTTTGATACTCTTATTTCATTTGACGAAATGATTTTTAGAACATAAAAAGTTACATTTTATTTATTTATATTATTATATATATTTAAATATTTTGCTTATGTGCAATGTCGTGGATTTTAATACCGATGAGTATCATTATAAACTTCCTGTAATTTATGGAACTTTTTGTGAAAAAGCTATTAATATTTCTCAATTAAGGGAAAATACAGGTTTTATTACATTTGATCCAGGATTTAAAAATACGGGAATTACCAAAAGTTCTATTAGTTTTATAGACGGAGAAAAAGGAATACTTTTATATAGAGGATATCCTATTGAAGATATTATTAATAAATGCTCATTTATAGAAACAAGTTATCTCATTTTAAATGGAGAACTTCCTGATACTGCACAATTAAATTTTTTTTCTGAAAAAATAAAAAAATTTCATCACATACATAAAGATATAAAAAAAATACTATATAATATCCCCAATTTCTATCATCCAATGGGAATTTTATCTTCTTTAACTTATATTTTAGATGCATTTATACAATGTTTACAAGAAGAAGATTTATATCTTCATCTATTAGCTAAATTACCTATTTTAGCTGCTTTAACTTACAGAAAAAAAATTGGAGTGCCTCCTTCTCATGCAGATCGTAATCTTGATTACATATCCAATTTGTTAAAAATGTTTTTTTCTATTCCTAATCAATCTTATGAACAAAATCCAATCATATCGGATGCTTTGAATAAAATTTTAATTTTGCATGCTGATCATGAACAAAATTGCTCCACAACTACTGTTCGTTTATTAGGTTCCGCTCATTCAGGTTTATTTTCATCTATATCTGCAGGAATAAGTGCTCTTTGGGGAAGGTTGCATGGAGGAGCAAATCAAGCTGTAATTGAAATGTTAGAAACCATTTTTAAAAATGGAGGAAATGTAAATAAATGGATAGAAAAAGCAAAAAATAAAAAAGATCCATTTCGACTTATGGGTTTTGGACACAGAATTTATAAAAATTTTGACCCTAGAGCTAAGATAGCTAAAAAAGTAGCTGAAAATGTTATTCAACAATTGGGTATCTCTGATCCGATATTAGATTTAGCAAAAAATCTTGAAGAAAATGCCCTTAAAGATTCTTATTTTGTAGAAAAAAAACTTTATCCTAATATTGATTTTTATTCCGGAATTATTTATCAAGCTATAGGGTTTCCAAAAGATATGTTTACAGTTATGTTTGCATTAGGTAGATTACCAGGATGGATGGCTCATTGGAAAGAAATGAAATTAAATAGAGAACCCATAGGAAGACCTAGACAAATTTATATAGGATATAAAAAAAGAAATATAAAAAAATAATTAGTGCGGGCGAAGGGATTCGAACCCTTATGCCTAATAGGCATCAGATCCTAATTCTGACGTGTCTACCGGTTTCACCACGCCCACTCAAAATGTTTAGAAATTTAATAAATAAATTTTAATGAAAATAAAAAGAAGATGATATGATTTCGTGATTTTTATTTATAATTTTATATTCTGTGTATCCGAATGAATCTTTTGGAATTATTTTAATCCATTTTTTATATTTTAATAACCATTTTTGTTGAATAGAAGGAAACCCTCTTTTTAAAAAAGCTGAAACAAAAGAATGAATATGTAATTGTATCCCACCTTTATGATTATTATTTTTTATAATAGACTTTATAAGAAATTCTAAATGATAAATATAATCTAAAGAACAATTATCAGACTGTTTATTTTTTATATTCATTTTTTTTAATTCAGGTCTTACTCTATGACGAGTAAATTGAACTAGTCCAAATCTATTAGGAGGTAAAATATGATGTTTAGCTCTATCATTTTTCATTTTTTCTTTTAAATGTTGATACAACTTCTTTTTTTGTATGGAATCGAACATATCTATAAAATCCACTACAATTATACCGCCCATATCTCTCAATCTAAGTTGTCTTGCTATTTCTGTTGCTGCTAATATATTTATTTTAAGGATATTATTAATTCTTTCTGTTTTTGTACAATTTTTCATGATATGGTTATTCACTCCACTATTAACATCTATAACATGTAAAGCTTCAGTATGTTCTACAACAAGATAAGCTCCATTTTCAAGAGGTACATTTTTTCCCAAAAAAACTTGTATTTGTTTTTCTACCCCATATTTTTCAAATATGGGACTATTTCCCTTATAATGTTTAATTATATTAGTTTTTTCCGGAGCAATTAAAGATAAGTATGAATAAATTTTTTGGCAAATCAAATCATCATTACAATAGATAGATTTAAAATTGTCATCGAACATATCTCTTAATAAACAATAAGTTTTGTTACTTTCACTCAATATTCTAGCTGGAGGGATAAGTGTGATTAAAGCATTTAATGTTTTCTTCCATTTTTTAATTAGGAAAAATAACTCTTCATTTAAAACTTTTTCAAGTTCATTATTGGCAGCTGTACGAATAATAATTCCGAATTTATTCGGTATTATTTTTTCTATGTAAGAAATCAATCTATTTCTTTCTTTTATGTTTTTTATTTTTTTTGAAATAGAAATTTTTTCTGAAAAAGGGAAAAGTATTAAATTCCTACCTGGAATACAGATCTTTGTGGTAAGTTTTGGACCTTTATTGGAAATAGGTTCTTTAGAAATTTGAACTAATATTTTTTGTCCAATATGTAGTATATGATTTATAGAATTTTTGTTTTCTAAATTATTAAAATTTTTTTTTTTATGATTTTTGGATATCAGATCTAACATTTTATCTATTTGAAATCCAAGATCATCATAATGTAAAAAAGCTCCTTTTGAATATCCTATATCTATAATAGCAGCATTTAATCCATATAAAATTTTTTTAACTATTCCCAAATAAATATCTCCTACAGATAATTCTTTATCAAGAAAATCTCTGTGTAGCTCCAGTAACTTTCCTTCTTCCAAAAGAGCTATTTCAACATCTTGTCCTTCTGCATTTATAATTAATTCTTTATTCATACACAAAAACAAGGAAAAAAGTTTAAAACTTACAATAGATTAAATTAATCTAATAATTAAAATCATTGTTTCTTTTTATGCCTATTTTTCCTATTTCTTTTTTTTCTTTTATGAGTTGCTATTTTACGTCTTTTTCTTTTTTTTCCGTTTGGCATAATATTTAGTAATTATTGTTGTATCATCGTATTTTTTTTCATTCATTCTTTTATGGGAACATTTTTTTTCACTAATTCTGTAAAAGATTTTGAAGGTTTAAATGCTGGTATATTATGTGCAGGAATTATAATAGATATATCTTTGGATATATGACGACCAAGTTTTTTCGCTCTATATTTAATAATAAATGATCCAAATCCTCTTAAATAGACATTTTCTCCCGATGTTAAACTTTGTTTGATTTTTTTCATAAATGTTTCTATCACCTTTTGTGTATCAATTCTCTCAGATCCAGTTTCTGATATGATTTCTGTTATTATATCTGCTTTTGTCATGTTAAATCATTATATCGAATAACAAAATTCGGTTTCCTAAATATACCAATTTTTTATAAAATTGCTCTAAAATTAGAGGTATAAGCTATATGAATTTTTCTAAAAAAATAATAACTTGGTACAAGAGAAACCATCGTAAACTTCCTTGGAGAGAAACTAAAAAACCATATTATATATTAGTTTCAGAGTTTATGTTACAACAGACAAAAGTTTCAAAAAGAACCATAAAATATTATTTAAACTTTATAAAAAAATTTTCAAGTTTAGAAAAATTAGCTCAAGCAGAAGAAAAAGATGTGCTAAAAAAATGGGAAGGATTGGGTTATTATTCTAGAGCGAAATATTTACATTCTTTTGCTAAAAAATTAATAAATGATAAAAAATATTTTCCGAAGAAATATCAAGAATTAATAAAGTATAAGGGAATCGGTCCATATACAGGAGCAGCTATAGCTTCTATATGTTTTAATGAAGTTGTACCTGCGATTGATGGGAACGCTTGCAGAGTATTTTCTAGATATTTTGGAGTGTACGATGATATTACATGTACTACTACAAAAAATATGTTTCAAACAACTGTTTTAAAAGTAATGGATTTTAAATATCCAGGAATTTTTAATCAAGCAATTATGGATTTAGGTTCCATTTTATGTACTCCGAAAAATCCTAAATGTTTATTATGTCCAGTTAAAAACTCTTGTTTTTCTATTCGGAATGGAACTGTAGGTAAATTACCTGTAAAAAAAATAAAAAAATTTACAAAACATAGATTTTTTTATTATATTTTCCTATACAATCATAAAAATGTTTGTATAAATAAAAGATTAACTGAAGACATATGGAAAGGACTTTATGATTTTCCTTTAATAGAATCAAATAAAAATCTTTCAATTCATGAAATAATAAATAAAATTTGGAAAAAATTTAGAATAATTGTTTCTAATAGTTTTGTTTATCAAATAGAACATAAGCTTACTCATCAAATTTTATCGATTCGATTTCTAAATTGTAAAATTTTACAAGATTTAAGAAAAAATATTTTTTTGAAAAATTTCTTTTTTGTACCCTATAACAAAATAGGAGAGTATCCTTTTCCTCGTCCTATTATTTTATTTTTAAAACATGAAAAAATGATTTAGTTTTTATTTTCTATAATATATAGTATGAATTTAAGATCCGTTTTTTTTTCTAAAAATTATTATTAAAATTTAATCTATTGGAAAAAGAATCTTCGACGAATATTTTTTTAGAAAAAACTTTATGTTTGATTTTTTATTTTGCAATAATAATAATATTATTATTATTTTCTGCACTAATATCTGGATCAGAAACTGCTTTTTTTTGTATTGAAAAAAAAACTCTTGACAGAGAAAAGAAAAAAAACTCTTCTAAAGTAAATATTGTTTTTAAAATTTTAAGAGAGAAAAAAAAACTCTTAGCAACAATATTGATATCTAATAATTTTTCTAATATTGGAATTGTTATATTAAGTTCTTATTTAATAACAGAATTTTTACAAAAAAAAAATTTAGTTATTTATAACCAAATACATATTCCTATTAATTTTCTTTTAGAAGTAGTGGTTCTTACTTTTATTTTACTATTATTTGGAGAAATAATCCCTAAAATATATGCTAGTAAAAATAACTTTCGTTTCGCTATTTTTATGGCAAAACCCCTAATAATTTTAAGCAAAATATTAAATCCAATTAGTAAAATTATTATTTTAATTTCAAAATCAATAGAAAAAAAAGTAATAAAAAAAAAGAATCTTATTTCTGTAGATTTACTTTCTAAGGCTTTAAAAATTACATCTCCAAATCAAAAAAATATTAAAGAACGTCATTTTTTACAAAGAATTGTTGATTTTGGAAATACAGAAACACATCAAATTATGACTCCAAGAATAGATATGTTTGCTTTGAATAGCAATTCAAATTTTTCTGATGTTTTAGAATTAGTTCGTAATCAAGGTTACTCTCGTATTCCTGTATATAAAGATAGTATTGATGATATAGAAGGTGTTCTTTTTGCTAAAGATTTACTTCCATTTATTTATGATAGAAATTTTAAATGGAATAATCTCATTCATACTCCTTTTTTTGTTCCAGGAAAAAAAAAGATAGATGATCTTTTGAGCGATTTTAAAAAAAGGAAAATACATTTAGCTATTGTGGTGGATGAATATGGAGGAACATGTGGTTTAGTTACTCTTGAAGATGTAATCGAAGAAATAGTAGGAGATATTATTGATGAATTTGATGAAGAAGATATGTCTTATTCTAAATTAAATCAAAATAATTATTTGTTCGATGGAAAAACATCTTTAATCAATTTCTATCGTATTATGGATATTAAAGAAGAAATAATTTTTGAAAATCAAAAAGGAGATGCAGATACTTTAGGAGGATTTATTATGGAAATAAATAAAGAATTTCCTAAAAAAAAACAGAAAATAAATTTCTTAAATTATTCTTTTATTATAAAAAGTATTGATCATAAAAGAATTAAAACTATAGAAGTGATAAGAAAAAATAAATTAAATCATGATTAAAACAAAAAAAAATTATATTTTACATGGAATGAAAAAAAGTAAGATTTTTTTTTCTATCATATTTACGATTATAATAGTAGTAAGTGTTGGCGTATATTTTTTTTTAAATAAATTTTTTTTATATCCATCAGAAAAAAAAGCCATGGAAGAATTGAATTATGCTCAACAATGTCTTTATAAAGGAGATATAGATAAAGCTTTAAATAGGAAAAAGATTAAAAATTATTTAGGATTTTCAGGAGTAGCTTCTAAATTTCCTTTTACAAAATCAGGAAATATCTCTAAATTTTATGCAGGAATTTGCTATTATAAACTGGGTGATTACAACGAATCCATAAAAATGATGAAAAATTTTTCCGCAAAAGATGAAATTTTATCTTCTATGAAATATGGAATTATAGGCGATGCTTTTACTCAAATAAAAAACGAAAAAGAAGCCTTAAAAAATTATATTATAGCAGCAAGTATAAGAGATAATGAAATCACAACTCCTCTGTATTATTACAAAGCGGCTTTATTAAATTTTTATATGAAAAAATATAAAGATTCTAAATACTTTCTAAAAAAAATTGAAAAAAAATATCCTTTTTTTTTGTATAAAAAAAATGTTGAAAAATATCTTATGTTTATTGAAAATAAATCATAAATTATGAAGAAAGATCCTGATTATTTACTAGATGAAAAAGAAATAAAAAATGCAGATCTAAAATTTGCTATTATTGTTTCGTTATGGAACGGAGAAATTACGAATAGATTATATAACGGAGTATATAAAACGTTAATTCAATTAGGAATACTAAAAGAAAAAATTAAAACTTGGAAAGTTCCTGGAAGTTATGAATTGATTTATTCTTCTAAAAGAATAGCTCATTGTTATAATTTCGATTCTATTATTGCAATAGGATCTCTTATAAAAGGAGAAACACCTCATTTTAAATATTTATGTCAAGCTATTTCGAATGGAATTAAAGACATTAATATAATATATGATGTTCCTGTTATATTTTGTGTTCTTTCTGATAATAATCTACAACAATCTTTTGATAGATCAGGTGGAAAGAATGGAAATAAAGGAATAGAATGCGCTAAAACAGCTATATATATGTCTTTATTTAGGAAATCTATAAAATGAAAAATATTATTCAATTTTTACCTGAAAAAGTAATTCATCAAATAGCTGCGGGAGAAGTCATAGAACGTCCTTCTTCTGTTTTAAAAGAACTTTTAGAAAATGCCATAGATGCGAACGCAAAAATGATTGATATTTTTATCAAAAATTCAGGAAAAACATTAGTTCAATTAATAGATGATGGAATAGGAATGAATATGAATGATGCTAAAATGAGTATTGAAAGACATGCCACTTCTAAAATTAAAAAAACTGATGATATTTTCAGAATTCAAACAAAAGGATTTAGAGGGGAAGCTTTGGCTTCTATAGCACTAATTTCTCAATTAGAAATACAAACTAAAAGTAAAGAAGACATACTGGGAATTCATCTTTTTGTAGAAGAAGGAAAAATAAAGAAGCAGTTTCCTATAAGTATGATTAAAGGAACAAGAGTTTCCGTAAAAAATATTTTTTATAAATTTCCTGTTAGAAGAAGATTTTTAAAATCTTCTAGGATAGAATTTCAATATATTATTTATGAATTTTATAAAATTGTTTTAGCACATAGAAATATAACATATCGATTTTATCATAATAATAAAATTCTTTTCTATTTTAAGAAAACATCTTTAATAGAAAGAATTAAAGAAATTTTTTTCAAAAAAAAAATAAAAAATTTAGTTCCTATTTTTATAAAAAAAAATAGAATTCTTGTAGAAGGTTTTGTAAGCATTCCAGATATTTCTATTAAAAAAGGAAATCAATTTTTATTAATCAATCAACGTTTTGTTAAACATTTTTTTTTACATAGAAAAATTATTCATGCTTATGATGGTTTTTTAAAAGATTTCAAATCAGCTTCTTATTTTATTTTTATTTTTATAGATTCTAATATGGTAAATTGGAATATACATCCAACAAAAAAAGAAGTAAAGTTAGAAGAAGAGGAAATGATTGGCGATATAATTCAACAAGAGATTAAGGGTATTTTATTTAATCAATACAAAGTAAAAAATAAAGAGTTGAAAAATTATGATATTTTTTTATCTTATAGGAAAAAAGATTATTTATTAAATAATTTTTATGATAGACTTTCTGATAAAGAAAAAATTTTCCAATTAGAAAGCTGGTTTCATAAAATAAATGAATCTGATTCCTATAAATCAGAAAAAAATTTTGAATTATTGAATAAGTTATCTCATTATGTTTTGCATAAAACAGAAATAAAAACTTTTCAGTTTAATAGAAAATATATAATTTTTATCTTGAATAATGAATATATAGTATTTGTTGATCAACACAGGGCTCATAAAAACATATTATTTGAATTCTTTTTAAGAAAAAAAAGTTTGATAAGTCAACAATTTATTTTTCCTATAAAAGTAAAACTTTCGAAAAAAGAGTATTTTTCTTTGAAAAATATCAAAAATGATTTGATTAATTTTGGATTTCATTTATATCTTTATGAAGAATCTATTTATCTATATTCTGTACCTGAAAATATACAACAAAATATGTTGGTTGAAATTATTAAAAATATTGTAAGGTATAATTTTGTTCAAGGAGAAGAAAATAATAAAAAAAAACTCCTTCAGATCATATCTGAATCCGCATCTATAAAATACGGAACAAAACTATATCCTGAAAAAATGGAATGCATAATTAAAGATTTATTCTGTTCTTGTCATAATCCAAATTACACATATTTAGAAGATACCATATTTTTTGTATTAAGCAAAAATTTTTTTAACAAGTGAATTTTTATATAAATTTCAATTCAGATGCTGTAAAACATTTAATTAGTATTAACATACTAGTATATACAGCTACTTTTGTTTTTTCACAATATAGAATAGAAAGTATACTTTCTTTATATCATCCTCTAGATGAACGATTTGAATTATATCAAATCTTAACTCATATGTTTGTACATTCTAAACGACTTTTTTTGCATATAATTTTTAATATGTTAGCTTTATTTATGTTTGGAGGACAAATAGAAACTCTATTAGGAATCAAAAAATTTATAATTATATATTTTTTATCAGGTATTTTAGCCGCATTATTTCAAATTATTTTTAATACTGGAGTTTTATATTATTTTGTTCAAACTTTAGATTTTTCACAAGCAAAAAAAATGTTAAAATATTTCAATGAAGAACAAAAAATTAATCTTTATAGTTCAATGTATTCTCCTATGCTGGGCGCTTCTGGAGCCGTAAGTGGAATAGTAGGAGCTTTCGCTAAATTTTTTCCGGAACATAAAATTTTTATTCTACCTTTTCCTTTTCCAATAGCAGTTAGGAAAGCTCTGATAATTTTTATTTTTGGAAGTATCGTTTCGTCTATTTTTAATTTAACACCTGGTGTTGCTCATTTTGCACATATTGGAGGTATTTTATCCGGTTATTTTATAGTAAGTTTTTTTTATAAAAAATGAAATAAAATAAAATTTTTTAAATTGATGATTTTTTTTCGCTATTAAATGATAAATAAATCAAATATATAAATGAAAATAAAAAAAATAAAGATAAATAAGAGTGTTTTCCATCTATTGTTCTCATAATACGATCCCAACGAAATTTCCAATTAAATATATTTAAAGGATTTTTTCTATCCCAATCTATACTCATCCATATAAATATAGGTTTTCCTACTATATAATCTTCTGGTAAAAAACCCCAATAACGAGAATCATATGAATTATGTCTATTATCTCCCATCATGAAATAGTAATTATTTTTGACTTTATAATAATTTTTTGAAATTATATCAAATTTACTGACTTTTTCATAAGTAAAAATTTCATTATAAATATGAATATTTTTTGAACTTAACTTAATAAGTTCTCCTTTTCTTGGTATATGCAATGGACCAAAAAAATCTCTATTCCAATCAAAATGATTAGGAAATATATAATGTTCTTTGAAATGAATGGGAAGAATATATTTTTTGATAAAAATTATGTTTTTAAATAAATTTTTTATTTGAATTACTTTTTTTTCGTTTAACATAATTTGATAAAAATATTCGTTGTTTTTTTCTCCAAAATATTCAATATCTTCAATATCCATTTTGTTTCTAATATATTCTATATTCAAAGGAATATTTATTGTTTTAATAAAATAAGCTTGTTGTTTTCCAAAAAAAAATCTTTCCTTTTTATGATTAACAAATAAAATTCCTTTTTTAATAGAGATTAAATCTCCTGGTAACCCTACACAACGTTTAACATAATGGTCTTTTCGATCTATTATTTCATGATTATAATCTTTAGGAAAATTAAAAACGACTATATCATTTCTTTGCATAGATTGTATAGAAGGAAAACGGAAATAAGGCCATTGAAAAATAGAAATGTAAGATTTTATATTTCCAATAATGTTATTATGTGTAAAAGGAATGGATATAGGAGACATAGGCATTCGTAATCCATAATGAATTTTGCTGACTAATATAAAATCTCCTACTAATAAAGTTCTTTCCATAGAAGAAGTAGGGATAACAAAAGGTTGGATTATGTAAGTGTGAATTATAAAAGAGAAAATCAAAGATATAAAAATTCCTATATTATCTTCTTTTTTTTGTATATTTTCAGTTTTAAAAAAATTAATTTTTTTAAAAAAATTTATGTAATAAATATATAAACCTGCAGATAAAAAAAATAAAAAAACATTTTTTTTTGTTTTTTTTAAAAAAGTAAAAATCAAATCCATCCATAAAATAAAAAATAAGATTATACTAGTCAATGGAATCAATAATAGAAAAATCCACCATATAGATCTTTTATAAATTTTTAAAAGAATAAATACGTTATATATAGGAATAAGAATTTTACAAGATTTTATACCTAATTTTTTATAAAAATTCCATGTTCCTAAAACATGAATAATATGTTCAAAAAATAAAAAAATACCGCTAAAAATAAAATATTGCATAAATACTATCTTATTATAATCCTAATACTTCTTTCATAGAAAAAATACCTTTTTTGTTTTGTATCCACTCTGCTGCAATAACAGCACCTAAAGCAAAACATTCCCTACTATAAGCTTTATGTTGTATTTTAATACTGTCTATTTTAGATTTATATTTTACAATATGAATTCCTGGTATATTATTTAATCTTTTTGATGAAATTAAAATATGATTTTTTGATTTTCTATTATCTAAAATCCATGTTTCTTTCATTTTATTATTCACAATATCCTTTGCTAAGAAAATTGCTGTTCCACTAGGTTTATCTATTTTATCCTTATGATGAATTTCTTCTATTGTTACTTCATAATCTTTAGAAAAGAGTTGTAATAATTGGGATAATTTTTTATTAATCTCGAAAAAAATATTCATTCCAATACTAAAATTAGAGGAATACAAAAAAGATCCATTTTTTTCTAAACATATTTTTTTTATAAATTTAATTTGGTTTAACCATCCTGTGGTTCCACATACTATAGGGATATTATTTTCTATACAAATTTTTACATTGTTAAATGCAGAATGAGGTTGACTAAATTCTATTACTACATCTGAATGTGATTTATTTAATAAATCTAAAGAAGGAGTCCCATCATAACATAATGAAATTTTATGATTTCTAATTCTAGCTATTTTTTCTATAGCTTTTCCCATTTTTCCATACCCTATTATTGCTATATTCATATTATATTATTTTATTTTTTGATGAAATATTAATAAATTTGATAGTAGCCCACGTGGTGAAAATGGTAGACACGCCACTTTGAGGGGGTGGTATCCGATAATAGGATGTGCTGGTTCAAATCCAGTCGTGGGTACAAATTCATTAAATTTGTTTTTTTCTTATCTTATATATTTATTTATATGAGAATACGAAATAAATCTAGATTTTTATTTAAATATTGAAAATGAACTTTGTATTTCCTCATTCTTCCTAATAATATAGAAAATTCATTTTTATCTGCTAATTCTATCCCTATTACTGCTGGTCCTTCTTCTTTAGAAGTTTTTTTAGAATATTCAAAATAAACAATATCATTTTTATATCCTAAAATATTATTAACGAATTCTTTTAAAGCGCCAGTTCTTTGTGGAAATTTAACAATGAAATAATGTTTTTTTTCTTCATATAATAAAGATCGTTCTCTGATTTCCTCCATTCTGGTAATATCATTGTTTCCTCCACTTAAAATACAAACAATTGTTTTTCCTTTTATATCATCAGAGTAAAAGTCTAAAGCTGCTATTGAAAGAGCTCCAGCCGGTTCTGCAACAATAGCTTCTAAATTATATAAATCAAGAATCGTTGTACAAACTTTTCCTTCCGGAACGGTTTGCATGTTAAACAATGTTTGGTTACATATATTAAAATTCAATTTTCCCACTTTCTTTACTGAAGCACCATCTATAAATCTATCTATTGTTTTTAATTCAACAATTTTTCCTTTTTTTAAAGAAATACTCATAGATGGAGCTCCTTTAGGTTCTACACCTATAATTTTAGTTCCAGGACTAAATTCTCGAAAATGGCTTCCTACACCAGAAGCTAACCCTCCTCCACCAATAGGAACAAAAACATAATCTATATCTGAAATAGACTGTTGTAAAATTTCTAATCCAACTGTAGCTTGTCCTTCAATAATTTTAATGTCATCAAAAGGATGAATAAAAATTTTTGAATTTTTTTTACAATCTTTTATAGCTTCATAACTAACCTCATCAAAAGTATCTCCAATAAGAGTAATTTCAACATATTTTTTTCCAAACATTTTTACTCTTTCTACTTTTTGTTTAGGAGTAGTATTTGGCATATATATTTTTCCTGGTATTTTTAATATGTTACAAGAAAAAGCCACTCCCTGTGCATGATTTCCTGCACTTGCACAGATAATACCTTTTTTCAGTTCTGTATGAGATAAACTTTTAATTTTATTATAAGCCCCTCTAATTTTATATGAACGGATAATTTGTAAATCTTCTCTCTTTAAAAAAATATTAGCTTTATGTTTTTCTGATAAAAAAGAATTTCTCTGCAATGGAGTTTCATAAATAATATCTTTTAATATATTTTTAGCTTTTATTATTTCCTTGTAAGAAGGAAAATATCCTTTTAACTTATTTTTCAATACTTTAAAAATAAAATGAGAAAATATTTTTAATATTGTTTTTTTTAAATTTCATCTTTTTTTTCCGGTCTAAGATTACGAATTATAGATCCTACTTTCCATAATTCACTCTTTCTAAGATCTTGTAATTCTTTTTCTAATTTTTCTCTATAATTCATTTCACTATTAGATTTTATAACTCTTTCTGCTTCATTTCCAGAGGAAACTTCATGATATAATTCTTGAAATATAGGAAAAGTAGCATCTCTAAATTTTTTCCACCAGTCTAAAGCTCCTCTTTGTGCAGTAGTAGAACAATTGGCATACATCCAGTCCATTCCTTTTTCCGAAACTAATGGCATTAGACTTTGAGTTAACTCTTCTACAGTTTCGTTAAAAGATTCTGAAGGAGAATGACCTTTTTCTCTCAATACTTGATATTGTGCAGCAAAAATTCCTTGTATAGCACCCATCAAAGTCCCTCTCTCTCCTACTAAATCAGAATATACTTCATTTTGAAAATTTGTTTCAAATAAATACCCAGACCCTATTCCAATTCCAATTGATAAAGCTTTTTCTAATCCATTTCCACTATAATCTTGATAGACAGAATAACTAGAATTAATCCCTTTTCCTTTTTTAAAAAACTTTCTTAAACTGGTACCCGATCCTTTGGGTGCTACTAAAAAAATATCTATATTTTTAGGAGGATATATTTTTGTTTTATTACAAAAAGTTAATCCAAAACCATGTGAAAAATATAAAGATTTTCCTTTAGTTAAATATTTATTAAGGATAGGCCAAAAATGTATCTGACCTGCATCTGATAACAAATACATGAGTATAGTTCCTTTTTTAGAAGCTTCTTCTAAAGAAAAAAGATTTTTACCTTCTATCCATCCATCTTTTAACGCTTTATTCCAAGAATAAGAATGTTTTCTTTGTCCTACTATTACTTTAAATCCATTATCTCTTAAGTTTAGAGATTGTCCGGGTCCTTGGACTCCATATCCTAATACGGAGATAGTTTCTTTTTTTAAAATTTCTTTAGCTTTAGATAATGGAAATTCATCTCTTGTAATAATATTTTCTTCTGTAGATCCAAATTTAATTTTCATAATTTTTTTAAAAATTTAAGTAATTTAAAATGTAGCTAATGGCAAATCCATTTTTTTCCACTTTTTCCACGAATTTTTTTCTTCTAATTTATAATAGTAAACATGAATTATTCCTATCAACTTTTCAATTAATTTTTTGATTTTAAATAGCTGTCCATTATTACATTCTAAATCAATAATATATTGTTGTACATCATTGAGTGTTTCACTATCATCATGACTAGATACATTAATATGATTAGTTTTCAAATTTCTTCTATTTAATATAATAAGAATTCTACTGAATAATCTTGTTTCTTTTTTTCCTTCTCCTAAAATTATTATTCTGAATTGATGCTTCATAGTCTTTTTTGTTATTTATTAATTTTTTATGTTAAACGAATTTCATCTACGGATGCTCCTGTAGGAATCATAGGAAAAACATTCTCTTCTTTTTCTATTAAAACTTCTAATAAAAAAGCTTTTTCATGATTTAATGCTTTTTTTACTGAACTTTCTAATTCTTCTCTTCTACTCACTTTTTTTGCTTTTATATCATAAGCGTTAGCTAATTTTATAAAATCTGGATTAACTAATTTTGTACAGGAATAACGTTTATCAAAAAAAAGCTGTTGCCATTGACGGACCATTCCTAAAAAATTATTATTTAATAATATAATCTTAACGGGAATTTTATTTTGTAAGATCGTTCCCATTTCTTGAATTGTCATCTGAATTCCTCCATCTCCTACAACACAAATAACTTGCCTATTTTTAGCTCCTAATTTAGCCCCTATAGAAGCTGGTAAAGCGAAACCCATAGTTCCTAGTCCTCCAGAAGTAATTTGGCTTCTTTTAGAAGTAAAATTGAAATATCTTGAAGCAATCATCTGATGTTGTCCCACGTCAGTTACAAGAATTGCATTTCTTTGTTTATATTGGTTTATCCATTTTATAACTTCACCCATACTAATAGTTTCTCTTTCTGGATTTACATCTCCTTTTATTACTGTAGCTTTCTCTTTTTTATTAAGAAAAAAAAATTTATCTATCCATTTTTTATTGTGAAAAGATTCATTAATATGAAAAATTAATTTTTTCAAAGTGATTTTACAATCACCCAAAATTGGTATATGACATAATACATTTTTATTAATTTCGGAAGAATCTATTTCTAGATGAATTATTTTAGCCTGTCTAGCATATTTTTTAACATCTCCAGTCACACGATCGTCAAATCGCATACCTACCGCAATGAGAATATCACATTGATTAGTTAAAATATTGGGAGCATAATTTCCATGCATTCCTAACATTCCTACATATAAACGATGATTACAATTTAATGCGCCTAATCCTAATAAAGTGCTAGCTACTGGAATTCCAGTTTTTTCAACAAAATTTCGAAATTCCTCTTCAGCTTCAGCTAAAATAACTCCTTGTCCTACAACAATTAAAGGTCTTTCAGCTGAATTTATTAAATTTGCAGCTTCTATTATTCTATGGTTTTCTATACAAGGGGGGTATGGATGAAAATTTTTTATATATTCACAATTTGTATTATAGTTAAATACAGTTTTTTGAAACTGAGCATCTTTAGTTATATCTATCAATACAGGACCCGGTCTTCCTTTTTTAGCTATAAAAAAACCTTTTTGAATTGATTCACAAATCTCTTTAGCTTTTAAAACTTGAATATTCCATTTTGTAACAGGAGTAGAAATGTCTATGATATTTGTTTCTTGAAAAGCATCAGTTCCTAATAAATGAGAGGACACTTGTCCAGTAATGCAGACAATTGGTGTGCTATCTATCAAAGCATCTGCTAATCCGGTAATTAAATTAGTAGCACCTGGACCTGAAGTTGTAAAACATACACCTATTTTTCCGGTTGCTCTAGCGTATCCTTGTGCTGCGTGAATAGAACCTTGTTCATGACGCATGAGAACATGTGAAATAGAATTAGAGTAATCGTACAAAGAATCATATATGGGCATAATAGCCCCACCTGGATATCCAAATATGTATTCTACTTTTTCGAATAATAACGTTTTTATTACTATTTCTGAACCATATAATAACTTTTTTCCATACATAGCTAAAATTGATCTGTAATGCATCCTTCAGAAGCTGGAGACACCATTTTTGTATATTTATATAGATATCCTTTTTTAACCTTTAATAAAGGGCAAGTCCACAACTTTTTCCTTTTTTTAATTTCTTCATCATCTACTTCAAGTGTAATTGTATTATTTTCTGTATCTATTTTAATGAAATCACCATTTTTTACTAAAGCAATTAATCCTCCAGATTGAGCTTCTGGAGTAATATGTCCTACAACAAAACCATGGGTTCCTCCTGAGAATCTACCATCTGTAATAAGAGCTACTTTTTTACCTAGTCCAGATCCCATAATGTAAGATGTTGGTTTTAACATCTCTGGCATTCCTGGACCTCCAATCGGTCCTACATATCGAATAACAATAACAACTCCAGCTAAAATTTTATTATTCAAAATAGATTGATTTGCTTCTTCTTCAGAATTAAAAACATTAGCCATTCCCCGAAAAATTGTTCCTTCTTTTCCAGTAATTTTTGCTATAGCTCCTTCAGGTGATAAATTTCCATATAAAATTCTAATATGTCCCTTTTTTTTGATGGGATGATTTAAGGAATGAATAATTTTCTGATTAAAAGTTATGTTAGGTACGTTTTTAACGTTTTCATATAACGTTTTTCCAGTAACAGTTAAACAATTCCCTGATAATATTCCTTCATTTAATAAATATTTTATAATAACAGGCATTCCTCCTACATACATATGTATATCTTCCATTAAAAAAACTCCACTGGGTTTAAGATTACCAATAAGAGGAACTTGATTACTAATTTTTTGAAAATCTTTCAAAGAAAAATCAATATTTGCAGATCTAGCAATTGCTAAAAAATGTAAAATTAAATTAGTAGACCCTCCCAAACACATAGCTAATTTAATTCCATTTTCTATAGAAGTTTTTGTAACTATATCTTTTGGTTTTATTCCTTTTTTTAAAAGATTTTTAAGATATGTAGAAACCTCTTCACATTCTATTTCTTTACTTTTACTTGTTGAAGGAGAAGAGGAAGAATAAGGAAGCATTATCCCCATGGTTTCTAATGCAGCAGCCATAGTATTTGCAGTATACATTCCACCACAAGCTCCTGGTCCTGGACAAGAATTTTTTACGATATTTTTGTATTCATTTTCAGTTATTTGAAAGGTATTTTTTTTTCCTAAAGCTTCAAAAGAAGAAATGACATCTAATTTCTTTCCATTATAATAACCGGAAGAAATACTTCCACCATATACAATGATAGATGGTCTATTTAACCTTAACAAGGCTATCATTACCCCTGGTATATTCTTATCACATCCAGGTATAGCAATTACTCCATCATAATGATGAGAATCTACTACAGTTTCTATACTATCTGCTATTATTTCTCTAGAAGGAAGTGAATATCTCATTCCTGGTGTTCCCATAGTAATTCCATCACTAACTCCAATAGTAGTAAATTGAATCCCAATCAAGTTTTTAGTTATGATCGATGATTTTATTTTTTTTGCCATTTGGTCTAAATGCATGTTGCAAGGATTTCCTTCATACCAATTGCTGACTATTCCTATTTGAGCTTTACAAAAATCTGATTCTTTCATACCTGTAGCATACAACATAGCATGTGCTGCTGGTAAATTGGGTTCTTTTGTAATTTTTCTGCTAAAATTGTTTATTCTTTTTTCCATGAAATATTTTAATAAATCAAAAAATCCTACTAATCTATCAAGTAAGGGTAAAAAATAATACCAAACTTGAATAGTTTTATAAAAGAAACTAACTAAGTAAATTATATAATATACAAAAATATGAAAAAAATAGATTATATAAAAGCGATTTATTAGGTATTTATTTTTATAATATCATTGTTTTCCTACTTATTAATGAATATAATATAAAGTTTTCAATAATAAATTATTGAAACAATGTATTTTAATTTTTATTTAAAAAAATATTAAATTTTCAAAAAAAATATAAAATACAGAATAATAGAAATTACTCCTGATCCTATTAGTTCTGTTCCAATGTACCAAACGGCAAATTGTCCTTCCGTTATAGCACATTGCATATTTTCAAATTCAATAAACATTCCTTTCTTAAATTTATATAATTTTGATTTCTGTAATGGTTGTCTATAACGTATTCTGCATAATACATCCATTTTCTCTCCTTCAAAAAGAGTAAGATCTTCCCTTACCCAATGAATATGTTTTTCATGTATGAACAAAGATTTTCTATATAATCCTGGATGTTGTTTTCCCATACCTGTATAAATAATATTTTCTTTTACATCAGTATCTATAACAAAAAGAGCCTCTTTCAAACCTCCTAATGCTATTCCTTTACGTTGTCCCTTAGTAAAATAAAAAGCTCCTTCATGGTATCCAATTATTTTCCCATCTGATTTTTTATATTTTTTTTTTTTTGATACAAAAAATAATTCTTCTTCTTTAGAAAAGAAGAATTTTTTTTCTGGTTCTTGATAAACTGAAGCATTAGAATGAATATAGACTATGTCTCCTTTTTTTGGAGGAATTCTTTTTTTAATAAATTTGGGAAAATTTATTTTTCCAATAAAACATAAACCTTGAGATTCTTTTTTACGAGCATTACATAATTTATGTATTTCCGCTATTTTTCTTACTTGATCTTTAGTTAGAGATCCTAATGGAAATAAAGTTTTTTTCAATTGAAATTGTGTTAATTGACACAAGAAATATGATTGATCTTTATTAAGATCTTTTCCAATTAAAAGACGATAAATTATTTTTTTATTTTTTACAATTTTTTTTTTATTTACATAATGTCCTGTAGCAATAAAATCTGCTCCTAAATTAAGAGATTTTTTCAAGAAAATGTTAAATTTTATTTCTCTATTACATAAAATATCTGGATTAGGTGTTTTTCCTGATTTATACTCATTAAACATATAGTTTATAACATGTTTTTTGTATTCATTTTTCATTTCGATTACTTGAAAAGGAATATTTAATTGCTTGGAAACTAACATAGCATCAATACTGTCTTCTTTCCAAAAACATTTATTGTCAGAATTTTCTTCTTCTTCCCAATTATGCATAAATAAACCAATAACTTCATAACCCTTTTTTTTAAGAATCAATGCAGCGACACTTGAATCTACTCCTCCTGAAAGTCCGACTACTACTTTTTTCATAATATTCTATTTATATATAATAATTATAATGATCAGTGGAAACAGATTGAAATAATGAATAAATTTTAATCAATGAAGTATTTTGAATAAAAAAATTGAATAAATAACTTGTTAAGTTTCTAACACAATGTTTTTTAAGAAAACATCTCTCTTACACGATCAAAAAATGATTTTTCGGAATTACCAGGGTGAGGAAGAAAATTTTCATTTTTTCTCATTTTTTCAAAAAATTTTCTTTGTTCTTCATTAATTTTTTTTGGAGTCCAAACATTAATATGAATTAGAAGACTACCATATCCATATCCTTCAAGATTTGGTAATCCTTTATTTTTTAATCTAAGAGTTTTTCCTGATTGTGTACCTGGATCTATTTTTATTCTTGCTTTTCCACTGATAGTAGGAACTTCTTTTAAAGCACCCAATATTGCATCTGGAAATGATATGTATAAATCATAGTGAAGGTTATTTCCTTCCCTTTTTAATTTGGAATGAGGTATTTCCTCAATTAACACAATTAAATCTCCAGAAATTCCGTCAAATGGAGCTTCGTTTCCTTTTTCAGAAATTTTTAATTGAACTCCTTCTGTAAGACCTGCTGGAATTTTAATATTTACTAATTCTTCTTCTTTGATTAATCCATGTTTATTAGCCCCATAAGGGATGTTTTCAATAATTTTACCCGTTCCATAACATATATTACATTGAGAAGTGGTTTGCATTCTTCCTAGAATAGTATTAGTAACTCGTGTTATTTGACCTGTACCATTACAAGATGTACAGCTTTTAAATTTTATTCCTTTAGCTACTTTAAGTCTTTTAACCTTAACTTTCTTTTCTACTCCATTAGCTATTTCTTCTAATGAAAGTTTAACTCTGATTCTTAAATCACTTCCTTTAATAGTTTTATGTCTGGTTGATCTTCCAAAACCAAATCCAGAAAAACCTTCTCCGAATGCATCGGAAAAAATATCTCCAAAATTTGCAAAAATATCTTCCATGTTCATTCCTGAACTAGAACTACTTCCTTTTACCCCAGAATGTCCAAATTTATCATAACGTTGTTTTTTTTCTGGGTTACTTAAAATTTCATAAGCTTCAGCCGCTTCTTTAAATTTTTCTTCTGCTTTTTTTTTATTATCTAAATTTTTATCTGGATGATATTTTATTGCTAATTTTCGATAAGCTTTTTTAATTTCTTCTGGAGAAGCATTTCTAGAAACTCCTAATACTTCGTAATAATCTTTTTTCATCATGAAAATAAAAATTATTAATTATTTTCCGGTAATGACTTTAGCATGTCGTATAACTTTTTCCTTTAAAAGGTATCCAGCTTCTATGATTTCTATAATTTTTCCTTTTAGATTTTCTGTAATAGCTGGAATTTGTGTTATAGCTTCATGAAAATCTGTGTTAAAATCATCTCCTTTTTTTATTTTGATTTTTTTTAATCCTTTTTCTTTTAAAACTTTAGTAAGTTTTTCTTGTATCAAAAAAACTCCTTTTACAAGATGTTCATCTTGAGTTTTTTTCAATTCTTTAATTCCTCGTTCAAAATCATCTAATACTGGAATCAAATCTATAAGTATTTGTTCATGAACATTTCTAAAAATATCAAATCTTTCTTTTTGAATACGTTTTTTATAATTTTCAAATTCTGCAAAAAGACGTAAAAATTTATCCTTTTCTTTTTCTAATTCTTCTTTAAAAGAATCAATTTCTTTTTGAAATGGATCATGTTTTTCTTCTTGAGAAGAGGAAGGTTTTTTATCTGATATATCATTTTTCGATTTTTTTTCAGTATTTTTTTCAGTAATGTCCATAATATAAAAAATATTTCCAATCCAATTCGTATGAATTATTAAGCAAAATATTTGCCAAATATTATAATCATGTCATAATGACATTGAATGAATCAAGTTATGTAATTGAATTTCAAGTGTTTTCTAATACAATTTAATCTTTCATGAGCTATATTTCTTGCTTTTTTAGCTCCTACAGATAGAATCTTATCTAATAAAGATTTATTTTTCATAAAAGAAAAAAACTTTTCTCTTTCTGATGAAAATTTATGAATAATATGCTCGTATAATTCAATTTTTGCATCATAATATCCATATCCTCCTCTAATATATTTTTTTTTCATGATCTCTGTTTGATCTAGAGAAGCTATCAAACTATATAAAGATATAATATAATCAGTTTCAGGATTTTTTTTTTCTTTTACAGATTTACTATCTGTACGAATTCCCATAATTTGTTTCTTTAAAACTTCATTTGAGGAAAAAATATTAATACAATTTTTTTTAGATTTACTCATTTTTTTACCGTCTGTTCCTATAACGAACATATTTTTTTGTAAAAGAGCATTAGGTAATACAAATAATTTTTCACCTACTTTTTTATTGAAATAATTGGCTATACGACGAGCTATTTCTATATGTTGTAATTGATCTTTTCCAACTGGAACAATTTTTGCATTGTAAAGTAAAATATCAGCAGCCATTAAAATAGGATAAGTAAATAAACCTACACTTATTTTTGTTTTATCTACTTCTTTTTCTTTAAAAGCATGGGCTAACGTAAGTCTTTTGTATGGATAAAAACAATTAAAATACCAAGCCAGTTCAGTAACCAATGAAACATCAGATTGTCTGTAAAGTAAACAATTATCTACATTTAAACCAAATGCTAGCCATGCAGCTGCAATTTGATAAGTGTTATTTCTTATTGTTTCTATATTTTCTATTTGAACCATAGAATGTAAATCCGCTATAAATATAAATGAATAATGTTTCATATTTTTATTGGCCATGAATATAGACGGAATGATAACACCCAAAATATTCCCTAAGTGAGGAGACCCTGTGCTTCTAATTCCTGTTAATATTTTTTCCATAATTTCGAAATGATTTACTAAAATTTTTATTTCAAAGATTCTAATCCACTGATAATTTCAAGTATTTCTTTAGTAATCGTAGTTTGTCTTTCTTTATTATAATTTAATATAAGATTACGTTGAATGTCATGTGCATTTTCTGTAGCTTTATGCATAGATATCATACGAGCTGTATGTTCTGCTGTGATAGATTCCCAAAAAATTTTTAATAGTTTTGCATTTAAAAATTTTGGAATCAAAAAATTTAATATTCTCTTTCGAGAAGGCTCTAAAATATAGGAAATTTCTGGTATTTTTTTTTGAAAATTTAAATTCGTAGAATCGATTGGGAGAAATTTTTCTATAACTATTTCTTGAGATAAAGATTTTTTCAAATGATTGTATATTAAATAAATTGAAGAAAACTTTTCTTTTAAAAAATCAAAAATCAATTCTGATACAAAAGATTGTATTTGCAAGTTTGAGGAACTATTTCCAATCCAATTTTTATGGTATATATCATATTTTTTCTTTTTACATAAAAAATCAAAACCTTTTTTTCCAACAGAAAAAAATATATATTTTTCATGTTTTTTTTTATGAAAAATATAATTAATTTTTTCAAAAATTAAAGAATTAAAAGAACCACATAAACCACGATCAGAAGTGAATATAATAAATAATTTCATTTTTCCTTTTTCTAAAAAAAATTTATTTTCTTCTATTTCTTTTTCGTTTTTTTTTAAAAAAAGATCAAAAAAAATTGACTCCATATAACACAAATAATTTTTTATTCGTATAAGTAAATTTTTTGTTTTTCTCAGCTTCACTATAGAGATCATTTTCATAGCCTCTGTAGTTTTTATAACTGATTCTATAGATAATATTCTTCTTTTGATTTCTTTTGGATTAGACATAAATAAAATTTATGTAATATATTTATCACTTAGTTCTAAAGCTACTGTTTCTAAAATTTCAGATATTTTTTCATCAAAAATTCCATTTCTCAAAGAAATTAAAACATTTTCATGTTTTTCTTTCAAATAAAAAATATATTCTTTTTCAAAATTGGAAACTTTATCAATAGAAATTTTTTTAAGTAAATTTTTAGTACCAACATAAATAATAGCTATTTGATCTGCTATGTCATAGGGATCATGAGGATTTTGTTTTAATATTTCTGTATTAATTTTTCCTTTTCTTAGAATATCCATAGTAGATGAATCTAACTCGGAACCAAATTTTGAAAAAGATTCTAATTCTTTAAATTGAGCTTGATCTAATTTCAAGGTTCCAGATATTTTCCTCATAGATTGAATTTGCGCAGATCCTCCTACACGAGAAACAGATATACTTTCATTAATTGCAGGACGAATCCCAGAATGGAATAAGTCTTTTTCTAAAAAAATTTGTCCATCTGTAATAGAAATAACGTTAGTGGGAATATAAGAAGATATATCTCCAGACTGAGTTTCAATAATAGGCAATGCGGTTAAAGATCCACCACCTTTTATTTGATTTTTAATAGATAATGGAATATCATTCATATTTTTTGCCATTTCTTGATCTTTTATAATTTTAGCTGATCTTTCTAAAAGACGAGAGTGTAAATAAAAAACATCTCCTGGATAAGCTTCTCTCCCAGGAGGACGTCTCAATAGTAATGATATTTCCCTATAAGAGACCGCTTGTTTTGAAAGATCGTCATATACAACTAAAGAAGGACGACCTGTATCCCGAAAGTATTCTCCTATAGCAGTTCCAGAAAAAGGAGCAAAAATTTGCATAGATACCGGATCAGAAGATGTTGCGGAAACTATGATTGTATAAGACATGGCCCCTTTTTCTTCTAAAATTTTTGAAATTCTAGCTATCGTAGAACCTTTTTGACTAATGGCTACATAAATGCAATAAACCGGTTCGTTTTTTTCAAAAAATCTTTTCTGATTGATAATTGTATCAATAGCTATAGTTGTTTTTCCAGTCTGTCTATCTCCTATAATTAGTTCTCTTTGTCCTCTTCCTATAGGAATCATAGAGTCTATAAATTTTATTCCAGTTTGAAGAGGTTCTTTAACAGGCTCTCTATAAATGACACCTGGAGCCTTTCTTTCCAAAGGCATTTCAAATAATTTTCCTTTTATGGGTCCTTTTCCATCTATAGGATTTCCTAATGTATCAACAATACGACCAAGCATGTTTTCTCCTACATTAATAGAAAAAATTTTTCCAGTTCTTTTTACGATGTCTCCTTCTTTAAGGTTTTTTGATAAACTCAGTAAAACAATGCTTACATGATCTTCTTCCAAGTTCAAAACCATACCTTTTGTTTCATCAGGAAACTCTACTAATTCTCCATAAAAAGCAGAATTTAAACCAAAAGACCTTACGACTCCATCTCCAATTTGAACAATTATTCCAAATTCGGATAATTTTGATTCGAATTGAAAATCAGATAATTCTTTCTTAAGAATTGATGATATTTCAGAATATTTTATATCTGACATATGTAATAAATATGAAAATAAAAACTTTTCTTTTTAAAAATTTTGAAATTTTTTTTTAATACTTGATAACTGTTTTTTAACACTAAAATCCCATTCTTTATACCCTACACGAAATAAAAAACCTCCAATGATAGATTTATCTATTTTATTAATAATATGAATTTTTTTTTTATTATGCATTATTTTATTGACAATTATTTCTTGTATCTCCTTTTTTAAAGGAAAAGCAGAAATAATAATTATTGTTATCAATTTTTTTTGATTTTTTTCGTATATTTTTTGGTATTCTAAAAGAATTTCTTTTAAAAGATGTTCTCTCTTTTTTATTATTAATAATTTAAAAAATTGAAAAAATAAAATATCAAAATTATAAAATATACTTTTATATATCTTTATTTTTTTTTCAGAATCTAACAAAGAAGTCTCAATAACATTACGTAGTTCTATATTTTTTTTCAAAAAGAAAGATATTTTTTTAATTTTATAATATAATATTTCACTATTTTTTCTATTTTCGATAGAATACTCAAAAAAAACTTTAGCATAATGTTGAATAATTTTTTTTCTTGAAAACATTTTAATTGAAATAAAATTAGCACAATTTATTTACTAATTCTTTTATAAATTTGTCTTGTTTATTAGATTGGTTTAGTTCTTTTTTTAATATTTTTTCGGATATTTGAATAGATATATTTCCTATTTTATTCTTTAATTCGTGAATTGCAATTTCTTTTTCTATTTGAATATTTTTTTTTGTTTCTTCTATAATTGTTTTTTTTTCTATCATACCTTCCTCTTTAGCTTTCAATTTTATTTCTTCTCTAATTTGAATTGCTTCTTTCAAGATCATATCTCTTTTCATACGAGCTTGTTTTAAAATTTTATTTTTTTGTTCTTCTACATATTTTAATTCCTTTTTCATTTGATTAGCTTTTTCAATTGATGTTCTAATTTCTTTTTCTCTTTCATCAATAAAATTCATTATTGGTTTCCAAGCAAATTTTGAAAGAAATAATACAAGTATTATAAATATTATTGAATGCCAAAAAATCAATCCTATAGAAGGATTCACTAAATCCATTGTATATTTTTTTTATTTATTTATTTAAATACAGCTAATAGTGTTGTGACTATTCCAAATAATGCAGCTCCTTCAATTAAGGCAGAAGCTACAATCATAGCATTTTGTATTTTATTTGAAGCTTCAGGTTGTCTCGCAATAGCATCCATTGCAGAACTTCCAATTTTTCCAATTCCTAATCCTGCTCCTATTACTGCAAGACCGGCTCCTAAAGCAGCTAAACCTGAGTAAGTTAAATCTATATCCATATTATTAAATATTTTTAATACATTTTATTTTTTATTGTCATAGTCATAATTTTTAACAGATACTCCTATAATTAGAGAGGACAAAGTTGTAAAGATGAAAGCCTGTAAGAAAGCCACCATTATTTCTAGGATAGAAATGAAAAAACCAAAAACTATGGAAAAACCAGCTATAAACAAATTTTTGAAAATAAAAATGAGACAAATGAAACTTAAAATAATAATGTGTCCAGCCATAATATTAGCAAATAATCGAATACACAAAGTTAACGGTTTAATAAAAATTCCAACAAGTTCGATAGGAACTAATAAAAATCTAATCCCTATTGGAATTCCAGGCATACAAAAAATATGTTTCCAATAACTTATATTTGTGTTTATATTACTAATAACAAAAGTCATAGTAGCTAATACAAATGTAGTGTTAATATTTCCTGTTACATTCGGAAATCCCGGAATAAGACCCATTAAATTATTAATTAATATAAAAAAAAAGGATGTTAACAAAAATGGAAAAAAAATTTTATATTTTCTATTTCCAATATTAGGAATTACAATCTCATCTCGTATAAATAAGATTAAAAATTCTAGAAAAATTCCTAAACTCCATTTTATTTGAAAGTTTCTATAACTATTTCTCATTCGTACAAAAAGATATAATAACAAAAAAGAGGATATAAAAATAGAAACTACATTTTTCGTTATAGAAAAATCCAAAGGTTTATTATTCTTTGGAATCCCTCTTAGATCTACATTAAACAATCCAAGATTATTAGTATTATATATTACCCCTTTAAACATTTTATAATATCCATATTTTCCTTTTACTATATTTTCATGTGAAAATCGTAAAGAAGAAAAGATTTCTAAGCCATTATTCCATAAAATGACTGGTAAAGAAAAAATAATTCCATGATTATGAGTTCCTATAATATGCCATTCATGAGAATCATTCACATGATCAAAAATAGTACCAGCTATATTTATTTCTCTATTTTCTCCATTATTGTTATTGACATTTCCTATTTTTTTATCAAAAGACTCACCGGAAAAAAACAAAAACAAGAATAACGAAAATATTATTTTTCTTGAAATCATCATGTTTAGGAAAAACATAAAAAACAAATTTATATATTTTTACAAAAAATAATATCCTTTTATAGGAAAAAATTTTTTTACAAAAATTGTATTTTCATTTTTAGTACATTTGCAATATGGAACTATGAAAAACTAACGATGAAGGAAGAAACTAAGCTTATTCAAAACATTTTATCTGATCCTCTTACGGGAGCAATATCTACTCCTATATATCAAACATCAACTTATGTTCAAGAAGCTCCTGGCGTTCATAAAGGATACGATTATACTAGAACTAACAATCCTACAAGAAAAATATTGGAGGATTTAATAACTAATTTAGAAGACGGTTATGCTAGTTTAGCATTTTCTTCTGGATTAGCATCTGTAGATGCTATATTGAAACTTTTAAAATGTGGAGACGAAATAGTAGCTGTAGATGATATTTATGGAGGGACATTTCGTTTACTCAATTTATATAAAAAATTAGGTATCAATACTAAATTCGTAGATACAACAGATGCAGAAAAAACAATTTCATCGATTTCTGATAATACAAAATTAATTTGGTTAGAATCACCTACAAATCCTACATTAAAAATATCTGATATAGAATATATTAGTAAAAAATCTAAAAATAAAAATCCAACTATTTTAGTTGTTGTAGATAACACTTTTGCTTCTCCTGCTATTCAAAATCCTTTAAAATTAGGATCTGATATAGTAGTTCACAGCGCTACAAAATATTTGGCAGGACATTCGGATGTATTAGCTGGATTAATCACTGTAAAAAAAATAGATTTATATGAAAAACTAAAGTATATTCAAAATTCAACCGGGGGAGTTTTATCTCCAATTGATTGTTGGTTAACTATAAGAGGAAGTCAAACTTTATATTTACGTATAAAAAAACAATCTCAAAATGCATTTCAAATCGCTTCTTTTTTAAAGAATAAAAAAAATCATGAAATAGATAGGGTTTATTACCCTGGACTATCTCATCATAAAAATCATTTTATTGCAGTAAAACAACAACGATATTTTGGAGGAATTGTCTCTTTTAGCCTTAAAAAAAATACAATAAAATCAGCAAAAAAAGTTGTAACTTCGACTAAGTTATTTAAACTAGCAGAAAGTTTAGGAGGAACAAAAAGTTTAATTTGTCATCCAGCAACTATGACTCATAAATCTACTCCTTTAGAAATAAGAATAAATGCAGGAATACAAGATTCTCTTATTCGTTTATCTCTTGGTATAGAAAATATAGAAGATCTTATAGAAGATCTTGATCAAGCATTGAAATCAATATCAATATATTAAAAATATTTTTCATCATGAAATGAAATTCCTATATTGGATAATTCTTGACGAATCATATCAGATATGATCCAATTTTTTTGTTTTCTAGCTTTTGTACGGAATTCAATTAATCTTTTTATGAGTATTTCCAGTTTTCTAGAGTTTTCTTTTTCTTCATAACGATTAATTTTTTGAATTCCTAAAATATCAAAAACAAAGTAAATCATATATTTTTTTAACAAATTAAAATGAGATATATTTATATTCTCAACTTTAAGAAGATTGTTAATATAACTAGAAGCTTGAAATAAATGATTAATTAATAAAGGGATATTAAAATCATCATTAATAGCATGATAACATGTATTTATCCAGTGATTAATATCAAAAGTATTATAATTTTTTGGTATACTTTTGGATATTTTAGGTTCAAAATTCATTAATTTATTTACAGATTTCATTATTTTATAATATCCTTTTTCAGCATTTGCAAGACCTTTATTTGAAAAATCCATTACATTTCTATAATGGGATTGTATAATATAAAATCTAAAAATACTAGGAGAAAAAAATCTTTCAAAGATCTTATTGTTTAAGATATCTTTTAATTCCAAGAAATTACCTGTAGATTTGCTCATTTTTTTTCCGTTTAAAGTTAACATATTAGTATGCATCCAATAATTCGCAAATTTTTTATTGTGATAACCCATAGCTTGTGCTAACTCACATTCATGATGTGGAAATTTAAGATCTATTCCTCCACCATGTATATCGAAAATTTCTCCTAAATATTTTGTACTCATGACAGTACATTCTATATGCCAACCTGGGAAACCTTTTCCCCATGGAGAGTTCCAATTCATAATATGATTATAGTGAGCTTTCTTCCAAAGAGAAAAATCATGGAATCTACGTTTTTCATTTAAAAATTTTAATTCTTTATGAAAAAGTTTATCAATTTTATTTTTACTTATTACACCATAAGGATATAATTTCATATATTCTTTCAAATTGAAATATACAGACCCATTTATCTCGTATGCCAGTTTTTTTTTTATCAATTCCTTAATCATATCAATTTGCTCTATAATATGACCTGTTGCTGTAGGTTCTATACTTGGAGGTAGAACATTCAAAACATTTAATAATTTGTGAAAAGAAAGTGTATATTTTTGAACTATTTCCATGGGTTCAAGTCCTTCTATACGAGATTTTTTAGAAATTTTATCTTCTATATCAGTAAATTCATTTTCCAAATGTCCAACATCGGTAATATTTCTTACATAACGAACTTTATATCCCAAATGTTTTAAATAACGGAATACAATATCAAATGATATAAAAGTCCTACAATTTCCTAAATGCAAGTGATTATAAACTGTAGGACCACATACATAAATTCCAACATATTCCTTATTAATAGGTTGAAAAACCTCTTTCTTTCCTGTTAAAGAATTATATATTTTTAAATGATTTCGATTTTTTTTTTGATAAATATTTTCCTCCATTTTTTTCTCTTTCATTTAAGAAATTCCAATATGATGGAAAAATTCTTTTCGAATTTCTGAATTCCTTTTAAAGGAACCTATTAATTCCATAGTAATAGTACTACTATCTATATCTCTAATTCCACGAGAATTTACGCATAAATGCTTAGCCTTTATAACACATGCTACATCTTGTGTCTTCAATAATCTTTGTAAAGATTGAACAATTTGTATGGTTAAACGTTCTTGAACTTGTGGTCTTTTTGCATAAAAATTTACAATCCTATTAATTTTAGAAAGTCCCACAACTTTTCCATTAGAAATATATCCTACATGAGCTTTACCAACAATGGGAAGGAAGTGATGCTCACAAGTGGAATAAACTGTTATATTTTTTTCTATTAACATTTGGTTATATTTATATTTGTTTTCAAAAATGGAAAAACTTGGTTTATTTTTTGGATTAAGACCACTGAATATCTCTTCTATAAACATTTTTGCCACTCGTCTAGGTGTTTTACGCAAACTATCATCACTCATATCTAAACCTAAAACTTTCATAATTTGAAAAAAATGTTTTTCTATCTCTTCAATTTTTTCTTTTTCACTCATAAAATATATATTGTTCTTTACGGAACAATCTATTTTAGTGTTAACTGAATGATTAAAAATAGAATTAGATTTTTTCGTCAATTTTTTGTTTTGTACAATTTTTTTATGTTTTTTCTCCATCATAGAATAAGCTTAATCCATTGATTCAAAAAGAAAACAATGAAAAAAAATAAAGTTACGAATACGAAAACGATCTTGTATAAACGAATTTTTCATTTTTTTATCCTGTTAGGAATTTTACATATAGGAATCGGAATCATTTTATGTTTATTTTTTTGATGTAAAATTTGATATTTTTTTAAAATTTCATATTCTGTTTCAGAAATAGTACAATTTTTTTTTTTCATATTTTTCATAGCCCATTCTAATTCATCATAACTAGCTCCTAGTTGATCTTCATCTGATCGTTGATCTTCCCAAAGACCATCTGTAGGTTTTGCTTTTTGAATTTCATCAATAATATTTAATTTTTTAGCTAAAAAAAAAATTTCACTTTTAGTTAAATCAGCTATAGGAAGCAAATCAACTCCACCATCGCCATATTTTGTAAAAAAACCTACTCCAAAATCTTCTACTTTATTTCCAGTTCCAACAACAAGATAGTTTTTTATATTAGCATAATAGTATAATGTTAACATACGAATACGAGATTTTACATTAGCTAATGCTAAAGAAGATTTGGAATTTTCTATTTCATTCATTATGTGATAAAAAGTTTTAAATAAACTAGATAAATCCTTTTTTAGATAACAAACGTTTGAAAATTTCTTGATTAAAAATTTTGCATGTTTTACAGGTAAAAAATTTTTTTTTTTTCCAAAATAGGCATTTCTAATATGATAGTAGGAAATTTTGTCATAGCAACTAAAAAAGATGTAACCGAAGAATCAACTCCTCCAGATATTCCAATAATAAAACCATTAGATTTGGACTGATGGATATATTCTTTTATCCAAGAAACGATGTATTTAATTACTTTTTCTGCTTTTATCATTTTATTTAATTTGAATAGATTAAAAAAATTTAATTAATATGTCTTTAATTCTAAATTTAGAAACTTCTACCAAAAATTGTTCAGTCAATATTTCTAAAAATGGAATATGTTTGACTTCTGTGGAAGAATGTTCGGAAGAATATTTTCATTCAGAAAAATTACATACATTCATACAATATGCAATAAATATTGCCGGAATTCATATGAAAGACTTGAAATCTATATGTATAAATAAAGGTCCAGGATCCTATACTTCTTTGAGAATAGGAACATCAACTGCTAAAGGTTTGTGTTCTGCTCTAGATATTCCTTTATTATCTATAGATACATTCACTATAATGATTTATAAAATCAATATAAAAAAGGGATTTATAATCCCTGTAGTACATGCAAAATCTGATTTTTTTTATACTTCATTGTTTAATGAATCAAAGAAAAGATTAAATCCTATTCAGATAAAAAAATTATCTGATGATTTTTTTTACTCTTTTTCAAAAAATAAAAAAGTCCATTTCATAGGAAATATCCCTATAAAAGATAGGAAACCTTTTTTTACTGTAGGAAAAAATAAATTTTTATATAAAATACCATCTTCAATAGATATGTCTAGCATTTCTTACATAAAATTCTGTGAGAAAAAATTCAATGATATTGAAAATTATATTCCTTTTTATTTGTAAATAAAATAAAATAAATGATAAAAAAAATCATCTAATAAATTACTTATAAAAAAATAAAACACTATTTATTATAGCATATATTAAAAAATTGTGATTAATTTAATGATACATATGATAAAATTTTATTTCAATGTATTAAGAAAAATTTCTTAATAGAAATATTACAAATATAAAAAGTATTTCATACAAAACTTATGATCCAAATTAAATTACAAAATTTTTTGGATATATTTACTCCAATTATATTTATCTATATTGTCCTATCTTTAGGATGGAAAACTTTTCGGTATTTTAATGAAGAAATCTTATTAGGAATCGTACTCTTAATAAGTATTATTCATTTTTTTATCCTTTTTGAAAAAAATCTTGAAAAAGGTTATAGATCTATGATTTTTTTATCCTTCCTTGTATTATCATTTTCTCTTGTTTTTTATTTTGTAAAATTTTTATTTTATTATAACAGAATAACTATAGATATAAAAATATCTACAGTTATTAGTTTAATTTTATATGTACTAATCCGTGTCACTTATTTTATGCGGATAGTATATGTTAAAATTCACAATCCTGCTTTCATATTTATTACAAGTTTTGTTTTTTTATCTTTTTTAGGATCAATTTTATTAATGCTTCCTGCATCTACAGTAAACAAAATATCATTTATAGATGCTTTATTCACATCTACTAGCGCTGTATGTGTTACAGGGTTAGTAGTATTAGATACGGCTAAAGATTTTACATATTTAGGAAAAATTTTTATACTTATATTAATCGAATTAGGAGGATTAGGGATATTAACGATAACTTCTTTTTTTAGTTATTTTTTTAGAGATGGATTTTCCTTTAAAGAAGCCGTTTTTGTTAGTAATTTCTTAAATACAAAAACAACAAGTAACGTTCTTAGTTTAGCTGTAAAAGTTGTAATTTTTACTTTAACAGTAGAATTTATAGGAGCTTTATTAATTTATTTTTCTATTAAAAATAAAAATACGATAGAATCTGATAATCTTTTATTTTTTTCTATTTTTCATTCTATATCTGCTTTCTGTAATAGTGGTTTTTCTACCTTAAGTCAAGGTTTATATTCACAATCTGTAAGATTTAATTATTTATTTCAATTCATTGTTGCTTTTTTACTAATATTAGGAGGAATAGGTTTTAATATTTTATTCAATTTTTTTACATATTTATGGTTAACTATTAAAAAATATTTTTTAAAAATTTTTAAAGATAAAGATTTTCGACGTCCTGCACATGTAGTAACTTTAAACACAAAAATTGTAATATTTACAACTTTTTTTTTACTTTTTTTTGGAACCATTCTTTATTATATTAGTGAATATCATTATTCCCTTTCTGAACATTCTTCTTTTCATGGAAAATGGATAGTTTCTTTTTTTTCTTCAGCAACATCTAGAACAGCGGGTTTTCATGTATTAAATATGACCACTTTAACACCAGTAACTATTCTTTTTACTATTCTTTTGATGTGGATAGGAGCTTCTCCCGCTTCTACAGGTGGAGGTATCAAAACAAGTACTTTTGCATTAGCATTAATGAATATCATTTCTCTATCTAGAGGAAAAAATAGATTAGAAATACAAAAAAAAGAAATATCTTCGGAATCTATTCGTTTATCTTTTTCAATTATTATGTTATCTATAATAATTATATATATAGGTATTTTAATCATAATTTTTTTAGAACCCAAAGAAGATATTTTGTCTATTTCTTTCGAAGTATTTTCCGCTTTTTCTACATCAGGATTATCTTTAGGAATTACTTCTAATTTATCAAGTGGAAGTAAATTGGTTTTGATATTTTTAATGTTATTAGGAAGAATAGGAATTTTTAATGTTATGATTGGTATCTTAAGACGAAAAAATAAAATAAATTCTCATCATTATTACAGATATCCTAAAGGAAATGTTCTTATTAATTAAATTAATATGAAAATTATAATTATTGGATTAGGAAATTTTGGAAGATCTTTAGCTCTTAATCTAACAGATAATGGACATGAAGTTTTTGGAATTGATCATAAAATGGAAAAAGTAGATTTATTAAAAGATCATATAGCGAATGTAGTGTGTATGGACGCTAATAATGAGGCAGCTTACGAAGTATTACCTATTCAACAAGCTGATTTAGGAATTGTAGCTATTGGAGAAAATGAAGGTTCATCAATAGTAACCACAGCTATACTGAAAAAATATAAAAATTTGAGAATTGTAAGTAGATCTTTGTCTAAGATACATGATACAATACTAGAAGCAATGGGAATTAATGATGTGATTCATCCAGAACAAGATGCAGCATTTCGATTAACTAAACAAATATCTTTTAATTATGCTTTGGATTATTTTAGAGTAGATAGTAAATATTCTATAGCTGAAGTTTTTTCTCCACATTCTTTCAGTGGTAAATCTGTTAAAAGTTTGAAATTAACACAAAAATATTCTGTTTCTTTAATTACTGTAATCCGAGACGGAAACAAACCCTTATCTTCTAAAGGAACTTCTACGAAAAAAGTTATAGGTTTAGTAACAGGTGATACTATTTTACAAAAAGGAGATATACTAACACTTTTTGGTTCTAATAAATCTATTATGAATTTTGTAAAAGATAAAAAATAGTAAATAATCATGAAGAAATAAATTTTTAATTACATATAAGGATATTTATAATTTTTACTCTCCTGAAAAAAAGGATTTCCTTCAGAATTATTAATTTTTCTTTTACGAAAATTCAAAAACAAAATATAAATAAAAAATCCTCCTATTATTAATAAAAAACCTATCACTTCTAATATGCAAAATTTAATTCCATCATGGATATCTGGAGCTATTAAACTGTACATATTTATGTAATGTCCAACAAGTAATATTAGAGATACTAAAAATACTATTTTGTAATTTGATTTTCTCTTACTACTAAGTAATACAAAAAAAGGAATTAAAAAATTAGGGATTAACACCCAAAAATGTATATATTTCCTTTTTATAAAATATATAACTTCTTCTGGAATATTTCCATACCAATAAAGCAAAAATTGTGAAAACCAAAAATAAGTCCATAACAAGCTTCCAGAAAATAGATATTTACTTAAATCATGTAAATGACTTTTATTAAAAAAAGGAAAATTTCCTATTTTTTTTAAAAAAATGGCTGTAATTGTAATAACACTTATACCTGTTATAATAAAACTACTTAAAACGTACCAACTAAATAAAGTACTGAACCAATGTGGGTTTAAAGACATAATCCAATCCCATATCATAAATATAGAACTAAAAGAAAAAAATATAATAAAAATAATAGATTTGAAATATAATTTTTTATAATCATTTAATGAATATGATGTATATAACCTACAAGATATTCTTTTAATTTTTGAATAAAAAAAACTACATCCTAACATGTAAATTGTGCTTCTCACTAAGAAGAATGGAATATTTAAGAATAATTTTTTGTTTGCAATAATTTTATCATATTTTAAAGAAATAGGATTGTATAAATCAGAATCCATCCAATAAAATATGTGGATAACATCCATTGTATTTAACAAAAGAATTATAAAAATCATTAAAAATCCATATGGTATAAAAGAAGAAATTTCTTCCATAATAGGATGAATAATAACGGACCAACCTGATTTTGATATATTTTGTATACTAAGAAAAAATAAAGCACCTAAAGATATAAAGGTAAAATAAACAATGGAAATATATAATGTTGTCCAACTATCATGATGATTTTCTTTGAAAAAAGTTTTTTTTTCTATTTCTTCAGAAATAGAAAAATTATGTTTTTTATCTATGAACATTTTATCAAAAAAAATGAAAATAAATCCTATTATTATAATAATGATAATTTTTTTATGTATTCTGTGATACATATTTATTTATTTTTTTTACTTTAATTTATTTAGAAATAAAACATATTCTGATACTCTCCATCTATCTACTTCATTTAGTTGAGAAGCATAAGAATTCATATTATTTTTACCATATGTAATAACGTAATAAATACTACCAAGACTAAGATCTCTATCTTTATAATTAGGGATTCCAAAAATTTTTTCGTTTTTTACTAATTCTCCTTCTCCATCCCCATTTTCACCATGACATATGGAACAATTTATTTGATACAATTTTTTTCCTTTTTTTATTGAAATTTCTTTTTTTTCTAAATGTTTGATTGGATTTTGAATTATATTTTTATAATGATTAAATCCTTTAATTTTATTAATATCTACTTTGTAAAATAGATCATTTCTAGAAACGGTTCCCTTTACAGGAAAGAGTGAAGAAGTTTTTCCTTTTAAAAAAAAAGGAATTCCAATTACTTTTTCTTTTCTATAATTAGAATAGGGATCTGAATAAGGTTCATATGCTTCTGAATAATACATATCTGGCATATATACAACATTAGGTTTAGTTTTATCAAACCAACAAGATTCTAAAAAAAATATCATTATAACAATAATAATTTCGTAAAAATATTTATTCATAATTCTTTATTTAGAGAGTATTTTTTTTACTGTAATCTCTATTGCACCATTTTTTTTCAAAATATCGATTAGTTTTTTATCATCTTTTTCAAGATGAATTTCTATTAAAAACATATTATCAGTAGTTCTTCGATCAGGATTTTTTGGAATACGTCCTGGAAATAATTGACCTTGTATAAGGTAATTTATACACATAAAATGTGCAGAAAAAAAAATTGATAGTTCAAATATAATAGGAACAAAAGAAGGGAAACTATTAATCCAAGAAAAAGAGGGTTTTCCTCCAATATTTTGAGGCCAAACCCAAATCATAGTATACCAGGTTAATATGCAAGCTATGCAGAAACCTAATAATCCATATACAAAAGATAAAAAAGACAAGTTTGTTTTTTTTAATTTTAATACTTCATGTAAATTATGAATAGGAAAAGGAGAATAAACTTCATGTATGTTATAATTATAATCCTGTATAACTTTGATACTGTTTATCAACGTATGGTCATTATCATATAATGCATATATATTCATTTTATTCATTATTTTTATTATGATCAGTTTTCAATATTGTTTTTAGTTCTGATTGCGAAATAACAGGAAAAACACGTATATATAATAAATAAAGAGTAAAAAATAGACCAATGGTTCCTATAAAGATTCCAACATCTACAAATGTTGGAATAAATCCAGTCCAAGAAGAAGGAAGATAATCATGACTTAGATTTAAAACAATAATGTCGAATCTTTCAAACCACATTCCAATATTTATAATAATAGCTATAACATAAGACCAAAAAAAACTTCTCCGTATAGACTTAATCCATAAAAACTGCGGAATAATAATATTACAAATAATCAAAGTCCAAAAAGCCCACCAAAATGGTCCTTTAGATGCTTCTAAAGAAAAATAAATAAATTTTTCAAAAGGATTTCCAGAATACCAAGCAAGAATAAATTCTGAAATATAAGCTAATAAAACAATTCCTCCTGTTAATAAAATAATTATATTCATATATTCAATATGATTTATGGTAATATAACTTTCCAGAGAAAGAACTTTTCTTGCTACACCTAATAAAGTTTGAACCATAGCGAATCCTGAAAATATAGCTCCTGCCACAAAATAAGGAGGAAATATTGTACTATGCCAACCTTTAATTACAGAAGTTGAAAAATCAAAAGAAACTATAGTATGTACAGAAAATACTAACGGTGTACATAGACCAGCTAAAACTAAAGATAATTCTTCGAACCTCTGCCAATCTTTTGATGTTCCACCCCATCCAAAACTAAGAATACTATAAATTTTTTTTTGAAAAGGATCTGATATACGGTCTCGTATCATTGCAAAATCTGGAATTAAACCCATAAACCAAAAAACTGTAGAAACAGAAAAATAAGTACTAATTGCAAAAACATCCCACAATAAAGGAGAATTAAAATTTGGCCATAAAGTTCCAAATTGATTTGGAATAGGTAACACCCAATGTGCATTCCATGGTCTTCCCATATGAATAATCGGAAACAGTCCAGCTTGGATTACTGCAAAAATTGTCATTGCTTCTGCTGAACGATTAATAGACAAACGCCATTTCTGACGAAATAATAATAAAACAGCTGAAATCAAAGTACCAGCATGTCCAATTCCAACCCACCAAACAAAATTGGTAATGTCCCATGCCCAATTGACTGTTTTGTTTAAACCCCATACACCTATTCCTGTTCCAATAGTATAAAAAATACATCCTAACCCCCATAAAAAAGCTAAAATGGAAATAAATAAAGATATCCACCATAAATTTCCAGCTTTATTTTTTATAGGATTTAATATGTCATCTGTAATATTTTTATATGTTTTTTTTCCTAAAATTAAAGGTTTCCTTATAGGAGATTCATAATGATTTAACATAATTTTTCTATTTCATTTTTTCTATTTCTAATTTTTAATTGATAAGATACATTAGGCCTTACTCCTATAAAATCTAATAGTTTATAAGATCTAGTATTTTTTATTTTTTTATAAATTAGACTTGTATGATCGTTCGAATCTCCAAAAGTAATAGCTTTGGTAGGACAAGAAACACTACAAGCTGTTTCAAATTCTTCATCTTTAATTTTCCTATTCTCTTTTTTTGCAACTCCTATTACATATTGTGTTCTTTGAATACATAAAGAACACTTTTCCATAATCCCTCTAGTTCTGACTACAACATCTGGATTAAGAACCATTTTTCCTAAAGTATTATTCATATTAAAATCAAATTTTTGATTATTAACATAATTAAACCAATTAAATCGTCTAACTTTATAAGGGCAATTATTTGCACAATAACGAGTTCCTACACAACGATTATAAGTCATCATGTTTTGACCTTGTTTTCCGTGAGAAGTAGCTCCAACTGGACATACAGTTTCACAAGGTGCATGCTCGCAGTGTTGACACATAATTGGTTGAAAAGATATTTTTGGATTTTCATAAATATTTTCTTCATTATCTGAAAAATAATATCTATCTACACGTAACCAATGCATATCTCTAGATTTTTCTATCTCTTCTTTCCCAACAACAGGAACATTATTTTCAGAGTGACATGCGATGATGCAAGCCCCACATCCAATACAAGCATTTAAATCTATGGATAGGTTAAAATGATGTCCATTTTTTTTTTCTTTTTCATGATTTTGATTCCAAATCGAAATTTCTTCTGGAGAAAACATTTCTTTGTTATTTAAAATTTTTTCTTCATCATTCCAGATTTCTTTTGGTTTTTTTAAAAATATATCCAAATTTGTTTCTTTTACTAAAGTTCTTCCTACTGTTGTATGATGTAATTGCACACAAGCAAATTTATGTATCTTGTCTACTTTTTTTATTCGTATATTTTTTTGTATTTTCAGGAAATTTTCATAAACCCTGTAGGCGTTTTTTCCATTAACTAAATTAGCTAATTTTCCTTTTTTTTGACCATAACCGAAAGATAAACCTATAGACCCTATTGCTTGTCCAGGTTGAATAAAAACAGGTATATTCTTAATTATAGTTTCATTATTGTTAATTAGATCTACACAATTAGCATTCAAAGCTCCATCTCCTGAATTCCAATTCTTCAATTCCATTCTATTAGCATCAATAGATGATATAGTTAAGTAGTTATCCCATGTAGTACGTGTAATAGGATCCGGAAGCTCTTGTAACCAAGGATTATTATGATGATATCCATCACCCATGCTAATTTTCGTATATAATCTAAGTTCAAAATTGGAATTTTTATCTTTTTTGTAAATTATCTTTTTTTTATATTTTTGTATTTTATCGTTTTTTTTTCTCAAAAAATAATTTGAAACATATTTTTGATTTTTAGTTTCAACAAAACCATGAAATAAAGCTTCATTAAAAGAAAATACATTAGATTTAGGAATAATATCTCTTTCCCAAGTTTTTTTCAAGTATTCGTAATAATTTTTTTCTTTCATTTCACCCCAAATAATTAAAGAATCTTGAAATTGTCTTGTGTTAAAAATAGATTGAATAGTAGGTTGAATTAGTGTATAAAGATTAGTAACAGGATTAGTATCACCCCAGCATTCCAACCAATGAGGAATAGGTGCTAGAACATCCACAATTTCATTTGTTTCATCTTTTTTTGTGGAAAAAGAAACTGTTAAAGGTATTTTTTTTATATTTTTTTTCAATATTTCAGAAATAGAAATTGGAAGACTATAAACAGGATTTACATCATGAATGAACAAACATCCAATATTTTTTTTTTCCAAATTGTTCAAAAAATTTTTGAATTCATTGTCATTACTTTCCTTTGATAAAAAAAATTTATTTTTTTGTAAAGCAAGACTTTTTATTTTGATATTAATCAAAAAAGATAATTCATAAGATTCTTGATCTCCATCTGCAAGAATAACACTTTTAGGTCCCATTTTATTCATTAATAAAACTATTCTTTCTATATTTTTATCTTTAGTTTTTTTTCCTAAAAAAATAACTTGAAAAAGTTCAAACAACATTTTTTTTATATCAGAAGGTTTTTTAGATAAACGAATATCTGCATTTGCGCCTGTAATTGTCATATTACTTTCTATTTGAATATGTTGCATCATATTTTTTTTAGGAGTTCTGTTAAAAACATAAGATTTAGCCATATTTTCTGGGCTCCAATCTCCTAAAAAATCAGCATCAAATGAAATTATTAATTCTGATTTTTTCAAATCAAAAATAGGAAAACCACGAACTCCAAATATTTCTTCTGAAGCATTTAAAACTTGGGAATATGAAATTGGATCATAGATAATACTTTTAGTAAAAGGATATTTATTTTTAAAGTTTTGAATTAATTTTTTTGTAGAAAAACTTGGAAAAGAATAAGAAAGAAAAATTATATCTTTTTTCGTTTTAGATAAATATTTTAAATGTTTAATAACATAGTTGTCTATTTCTTTCCAAGAACTTTTTTTTCCTTTTAAAAAAGGACCTTTTAACCTTTCTTCATCATAAAGAGATAATAAAGATGATTGGATTCTTGCAGATGTTGTACTAAAATATTTAGAAGAAGAATTAGGTTCTATTTTAATAGGACGACCTTCTCTTGTTTTTACCAAAATACTTCCTATATCAAAAGAATCAATCATTGTTGATGCATAATAATTAGGAACTCCTGGAGTTATATTATCTGGTTTAACAACATAAGGAATAGATTTTATAACTGGACCTTTGCAAGCGGCTAAAGTTACTGAAGCTGTACTAAAACCTATCCATTTAAGAAAATCACGTCTTGATGTTTTTTCTTTAAGTATTTTTTTTATGGGATTATAATTTTCAAATACTTTTTCTTTTTTATCTATTTTCATAATAATTTTTTTAATCACTTCCATTTTATTTTCTTCATTAATAATGACATTTAGCGCATTCTGTTCCCCCAATCATATCCAAAGTTATTTTGTTTTTATTATTTGTGTTTTTTTTTGGAAAATATTCTTTATAATATCGATTACTATTATCTATTTCTACGTTTTTATGACAAGATATACACCATTCCATAGTAAAATCATTACTACACAATTAGCATTCAAAGCTCCATCTCCTGAATTCCAATTCTTCAATTCCATTCTATTAGCATCAATAGATGATATAGTTAAGTAGTTATCCCATGTAGTACGTGTAATAGGATCCGGAAGCTCTTGTAACCAAGGATTATTATGATGATATCCATCACCCATGCTAATTTTCGTATATAATCTAAGTTCAAAATTGGAATTTTTATCTTTTTTGTAAATTATCTTTTTTTTATATTTTTGTATTTTATCGTTTTTTTTTCTCAAAAAATAATTTGAAACATATTTTTGATTTTTAGTTTCAACAAAACCATGAAATAAAGCTTCATTAAAAGAAAATACATTAGATTTAGGAATAATATCTCTTTCCCAAGTTTTTTTCAAGTATTCGTAATAATTTTTTTCTTTCATTTCACCCCAAATAATTAAAGAATCTTGAAATTGTCTTGTGTTAAAAATAGATTGAATAGTAGGTTGAATTAGTGTATAAAGATTAGTAACAGGATTAGTATCACCCCAGCATTCCAACCAATGAGGAATAGGTGCTAGAACATCCACAATTTCATTTGTTTCATCTTTTTTTGTGGAAAAAGAAACTGTTAAAGGTATTTTTTTTATATTTTTTTTCAATATTTCAGAAATAGAAATTGGAAGACTATAAACAGGATTTACATCATGAATGAACAAACATCCAATATTTTTTTTTTCCAAATTGTTCAAAAAATTTTTGAATTCATTGTCATTACTTTCCTTTGATAAAAAAAATTTATTTTTTTGTAAAGCAAGACTTTTTATTTTGATATTAATCAAAAAAGATAATTCATAAGATTCTTGATCTCCATCTGCAAGAATAACACTTTTAGGTCCCATTTTATTCATTAATAAAACTATTCTTTCTATATTTTTATCTTTAGTTTTTTTTCCTAAAAAAATAACTTGAAAAAGTTCAAACAACATTTTTTTTATATCAGAAGGTTTTTTAGATAAACGAATATCTGCATTTGCGCCTGTAATTGTCATATTACTTTCTATTTGAATATGTTGCATCATATTTTTTTTAGGAGTTCTGTTAAAAACATAAGATTTAGCCATATTTTCTGGGCTCCAATCTCCTAAAAAATCAGCATCAAATGAAATTATTAATTCTGATTTTTTCAAATCAAAAATAGGAAAACCACGAACTCCAAATATTTCTTCTGAAGCATTTAAAACTTGGGAATATGAAATTGGATCATAGATAATACTTTTAGTAAAAGGATATTTATTTTTAAAGTTTTGAATTAATTTTTTTGTAGAAAAACTTGGAAAAGAATAAGAAAGAAAAATTATATCTTTTTTCGTTTTAGATAAATATTTTAAATGTTTAATAACATAGTTGTCTATTTCTTTCCAAGAACTTTTTTTTCCTTTTAAAAAAGGACCTTTTAACCTTTCTTCATCATAAAGAGATAATAAAGATGATTGGATTCTTGCAGATGTTGTACTAAAATATTTAGAAGAAGAATTAGGTTCTATTTTAATAGGACGACCTTCTCTTGTTTTTACCAAAATACTTCCTATATCAAAAGAATCAATCATTGTTGATGCATAATAATTAGGAACTCCTGGAGTTATATTATCTGGTTTAACAACATAAGGAATAGATTTTATAACTGGACCTTTGCAAGCGGCTAAAGTTACTGAAGCTGTACTAAAACCTATCCATTTAAGAAAATCACGTCTTGATGTTTTTTCTTTAAGTATTTTTTTTATGGGATTATAATTTTCAAATACTTTTTCTTTTTTATCTATTTTCATAATAATTTTTTTAATCACTTCCATTTTATTTTCTTCATTAATAATGACATTTAGCGCATTCTGTTCCCCCAATCATATCCAAAGTTATTTTGTTTTTATTATTTGTGTTTTTTTTTGGAAAATATTCTTTATAATATCGATTACTATTATCTATTTCTACGTTTTTATGACAAGATATACACCATTCCATAGTAAAATCATTAGACATTTCTATTGTATCCATTTTTTGAACTTCTCCATGACATGCATTACAGACTGTACTTACTTTTTTCAATTTTTTAATTGTCTTTTCACCTGTTATGATATGTTGAGAATGATCAAAATAGACAAAATCTGGCATATTATGAATACGTACCCACTGAATGGGTTGGGTTTTTCTAGAATATTTTCTTGTTTCCGGATTCCATCCTACAGCCTGATATATTTTTTGTATTTCTTGATTGTATTCATGTCTACTTTTTCCTTTTTCTAAATAATCCCCGTTATATTCATGAATAGTAATATGACAATTCATACAAACATTAACTGAAGGAATTCCAGATATTTTACTATATTTTGCAGAAGAATGACAGTATTGACAATCAATTTTGTTAATTTCAGAATGAATTTTATGAGAAAAATAAATAGGTTGTATAGGTTTATAACCTTTATTAACATCTATTTTCATTAAAAAATACCAAATTTCATATATTCCAAATAACAAAAAAAAACCTGTAAAACAAAAACATAAGAACCACTTTCTTTTATTATTTTCTAGTATTTTTCTGTATAAAATATTTATTCTTAAAGAGAGTTTAGTAAAAAAAGAAATTTTTATTTCTCCTTCATTTTTTTTATTTAGTCTAACTAGAATTTGGATTCTATACAAAATCCAAAATAGAATTATAGATAAAATCCCAAAATAAAAAATAATTAATTTGACTAAAAAATTTTTTTCTTCTTTATTATTTTCATTTATTTCATCGGTTTTATTTATTTCATGATTTTGATTTTCTTTTTTTTTTCTTAAATCTGGGTTTTCTGCAATAAAAGATAATATATCATCTATTTGTTTTTCGGAAAATTGAGAAAAAGAATTCATTTCTATATTTCCATATTCTTTATAAATTTTTATAGCTTCTTTATCTCCATTTTCTCTTAAAGATTTATTATCTTTAATCCATTGATGTAACCATTTTCGACTTCTTTTTTCAGTTATTCCGTATAGAGCAGGTCCTATCATTTTTTTCTTTAATTCTATAGAATGACATGCTGTGCAATTTTTTTTAAAAAGATTAATTCCATTTTCGATGTCTCCTACAATAATATCAGAAGCTTTTAATTTATCTTCTTTAAAAAAGAAGAAAAAAAGAGAAAAAATGAAAATAAAAAACGAAATTTTTCTCATACTCGTAAAATAGATTCATAATATTTTTTACATAGACAAAAATAAAAGAAAAAAATTCCATTTTTTGGAAAAAAAAAATCGTAAATTTCTTTTTTCTTCTAACTTTGTTCCATGAATAGGTTTTATTTTTTTTTCTTAATGTTAGCAATTATGATAATTAATCATTTAGAATCCAGTGATTTTAATCATTTAAAAAAATCGTATAAAATTAAATTTTTTGAAGAAAAACTATCAAATGGTTTACATGTTATTCTGCATCAAGATCACACGAACCCTTTGGTTTCTATTTCCGTACTGTATCATGTAGGAAGTAAAAACGAAACTCCTGGAAAATCAGGGTTTGCTCATTTTTTCGAACATCTTATGTTTGAAGGATCTAAAAATATAAAAAGGGGAGAATATTTTAAATATATAGCTTCTAATGGAGGAAAAAACAATGCATATACAAATTATGATGAGACTTGTTATTACGAAGTATTACCATCTGATCGTCTTCCATTAGCTTTGTGGTTAGAATCGGAAAGAATGCTTCATGCTAAAGTTGATAAGACGAGTATTAATACACAAAGAGAAGTAGTAAAAGAAGAAAAAAAAATGCGTATAGAAAATCAACCATACACAAAAGCTATATCAGAAATTATTCCTTCTTTATTGTTTAAAAAACATCCATATAAATATCCAATTATTGGATTTGATAATGATTTAAATACTGCTTCAGAAAAAGATTACAAAGAATTTTATAAAACTTATTATGTTCCAAATAATGCTGTTTTAGTTGTATCAGGTGATTTTGATATGAATGAAGCTAGAAAATTAATTAAAAATTATTTTGCATCTATTCCTAAAGGAAATAGGAATTTTAGAATGAAAAAAATAGAAGAAGATCCGATAAAAAAAGAAATATTTTCCACTTATGTAGATAAAAACACTAAAGTTCCTGGAGTATTTTTATCATATAGAATTCCCAATTTAACAAACCAAGATTCTTATGTATTAAAAATTATTGATCATGTATTATCATCTGGAGAAAGTTCTCGTATTATGAAAAGTATTGTGAATACAAAACAAATGGCTTCCTATGCTGGTTCATTTTTAGATACAATGGAGGACTATGGTATTTTCATTATATATGGATTAATTAATCCTGGAATCACATTAGATCAATTGACAAAAATAATTGATGAGGAAATAGATCTTTTAAAGGAAAAAGGAATTACAAAATATGAATTGGAAAAACAAATTAATTATTTCGAAAAAAAATTTATTTCCGATAATTATTCTATGAGTGGAATAACAGAAAATTTATCTCATTATTATTTATATTACCATAATGCAGATTTGATTAATACTGATATAGAAAGATATAAAAAAATATCTATAGAAGATATAAAAAAAATTGCTAACAAATATTTAAATAAAAATAGTAGAGTTCGTTTATATAATGTTCCAAATAAAAATAACACAAATAAATAAATTTTTTATAAGATTTGTTTTTATTCTAATAATTTTTTTTCATACAACAATTATGTTTGCTCATACATTTAATCGAAATAAGCCACCTATATCTCTTAAAAGAAAAACTACAATAAATATAGAGAAACCTAAATTTTTTCAAATGAAAAATGGTTTAAAAGTTATAATTGTAGAAAACCATAAACTTCCTTTAGTCAGAGTTGGATTAGAATTAGATTGTAACCCGTCTTTAGAGAAAGATAAGGCGGGAATAAAAAAAATTTTAGGTCAGATGCTTCGTTCCGGTACGAAAAATCGCACTAAAGAAGAATTAGATGAGATTATTGATTATATGGGATGTAGTTTATATACTTCTTTTTCTGAAGTATCTATTTTTACTATGAAAAAGTATTTAAGTAAATCTGTATCTATAATGAGTGATATTTTAATGAATAGTAAATTTGATAATTCTAAAGAATTAGATAAAATAATTAAACAAAGAATTATAGATATTAATCTTGCAGAAAAGGATCCAAATTCTATTTTACAAAGAGTCCGAAATATTTTATATTTCGGAAAAAGTCATCCTTATGGAGAATATGAAACTTATGATACGATTAAAAATATCACTCTTCATGATATAAAAAAACTGTACGAAAAGTATTATGTACCCAACATATCCTATCTTTCTTTTATTGGAGATATATCTCAAAAAGAAGCAGAAAAATTATGTAACATTTATTTTTCTAAATGGGAAAAAAAATCATACACAGATGATCTTGTTACTAAAGAATATATGATTACATCCGAAATAGAAATAGATATTGTTGATGTTCCTTCTTTAAGCCAATCTACAATTTGTTTTGGAGGACCGGTATCTTTGAGGAAAAATGATTCTGAATATTTTCCTTCTATATTAGCAAACGGTATTTTAGGAGGAGGACCTCAAAGTCGTTTATTTTTAAATCTTAGAGAGAAAAAAGCTTATACATATGGAGCTTATTCTATATTAAAATCAGATAAAAATATTGGTTATTTTTCAGTTTATACCCAAGTAAGAAATGAAGTAACAGAAAAAGCTATAAAAGATATTATAAAAGAAATTAAGGAAATAACTACTGCAAAAAAAATTTCTTTGGAAGAATTGAAAATAAAGAAAAAAGAAATAAGTGGTCAGTTCATTCTTGATTTTGAAGATCCCAATAGGATTAGTGATCTTTTTATATGTGAATTGAAAAATAATCTTCCAGACGGATTTTATAAAAATTATTTAAATAAAATCGAATCAGTTAAGATAGGTGATGTTCATCAATCATGCCGGAAATTTTTTTTTCCAAAAAATGGAAGGATTATAATTATTGGAAAAGCTAGTGACATATTGCCTAATCTAAAAAAATTAGGTTATCCTATTCGTTATTTTGACCAATTTGGATCCTTAATAAATAAAGATGAATAATAAATATAATCTTTTAGAGGATCATATTATTTCTATATTAAAAAATATATATGACCCAGAAATTTCGGTAGATATTTATGAATTGGGTTTGATTTATGATATTAAAATTTTCAAAAAAAATCAAGTAAAAATAGTAATGACTTTAACTTCACCTAACTGTCCAATAGCGGAAAGTTTACCTTTATTAGTTAAAGAAAAAGTACAATCTATAAGAGAAATAGAAAAAGTAAATGTAATTTTGACATTTGATCCACCTTGGAGTAAGGAATTTATGAGTGAAGAAGCACGTTTAGAATTGGGTTTATTATAAATTTTTTTGAATATGAGTATTTTCAGTTTGCTATTTTATATAATTTTAGCACTTTTAATTTTTTCTTTTTTTTCTAGCTTTGTTTTTATAGTAAATCAAGAGACCACAGCCATCCTTGAAAGAATGGGTAAATTTCATAGTGTTTGTTATGCTGGATTGAATTTTAAGCTTCCTATTATAGATAATATTGTAGGAAAACTTACATTAAAAATTCAACAGTTAGATGTATTAGTAGATACAAAAACAAAAGATAATGTATTTGTGAAAGTAAAGGTATCAGTTCAATTCAAAGTTATAGAAGATAAAGTTTATGAAGCTTTCTACAAATTAGATAATTCTCATGCTCAAATCACTTCTTATATATTTGATGTTGTTAGAGCGGAAGTACCAAAAATGAGATTAGATGATGTTTTTGAACGGAAAGACCATATTGCTATTGCTGTTAAAGGAGAATTGGAAGGTTCTATGTTAGATTATGGATATTCCATAATTAAAGCATTAGTTACAGATCTGGACCCAGATGAACAAGTAAAACAAGCGATGAATCGTATTAATACAGCTGAAAGGGAAAAAGTTGCTGCAGAGTATAAAGCAGAAGCTGATAGAATAAAAATTGTAGCTAAAGCAAAAGCAGAAGCTGAAAGTAAAAAGTTACAAGGAAAAGGAACAGCAGATCAACGTAGAGAAATAGCTAGAGGAATTTTAGAATCAGTAGAAGTATTAAATAATGTAGGAATTAATTCACAAGAAGCTTCTGCTTTGATTGTTGTTACCCAACATTATGATACTTTACAATCTATGGGAGAAAGTGGAAATACTAATTTAATTTTATTACCAAATTCACCAGGATCAGCTAATGAAATGTTAAATAACATGATTACTTCATTTAATATTTCTAATCAAATTGGAGAAACTCTTAAAAAAAAGAATAACAATAAAAAGTAAAAAAATAAATTTTAATTTTCATGGAAATCACAGGGATAGTTAAAAAACTATTTAATATTCAAAAATTTGATAGTGGATTTCAAAAAAGAGAAATTGTTCTTACCACTGAAGAACCATATCCTCAAAATATATTAGTTGAATTTATTCAAGATAAAGTGGATTTATTGAAAAATATAAAGCCAAAAGATAAAATAAAAATTTTTATCAATATTCGAGGAAGAGAATGGACAAATACCGAAGGTATTGTTAGATATTTTAATTCCATTCAAGGATGGAAAATAGAACATTATTCTACAGAAACTTCAAATAAACCTCCAATTACACCTAGTTCTTTATCGTCTGATGATTTTGATGATTTACCTTTTTAATAAATTATTGAACAATAGTTTTTGATAGATAATATCTTTTTTTAAATCCCATTTTTGGGATGGAGAATATTCTTTAGCATAAGAAATAATTTGAAAATGAAGTTTCTTCCAGTTTTTTTTTTTAAAAAGACGTTTTGCATCTTGTTCTGTTTGTTTCACATTTTTTCCATTACTCAATTTCCAACGAAACATCATCCTATGAATATGTGTATCCACGGGAAATACATATTTATTAGATACATGAGATAAAAAAACAGAAGCTGTTTTATGTCCTACTCCAGGTAAAGATTCTAAAATAGAAATATCTTTAGGAATAACTCCATGATATTTATTTATTAAAATAACGGATAAGTCATAAATATTTTTAGATTTTATATTATAAAGTCCTATATTTTTTATTATATTTTTTATATTTTCAATGGAAAGATAAATTGTATCCATAGGAGTACGTATTTTTCTAAATAAAACTTTTGTTATTTCATTTACTTTTTTTTCTTTACTTCTAGCGGTTAATATTATGGATATTAGTAGAGTGTATTCGTTGATATAGTAAAGAGTATTATTTGGATTAGGATATAATAAATCCAATGTTTTTTCGATAATTTTTATTTTTCTTGAAAAAAAATCATTTCTTTTCATTTTTTTTTTTATGAATTGATACTTCTACATTATCATTATTTTTATTCATTCTCAATAAAATTTTATCTCCTTTTTTTAATTTTTCACTAATTATGTATTCTGATATAGGATTTTTTATAAATTTTTCCATTGCTCTTTTCAAAGGACGTGCTCCATATTTTTGATCGAATCCTTTTTTTTGAATAAAATATATTACTTTAGGATGTAGTTCCAATTCATAACCTAAGTTGAATACATGAAGAATTGTTTTTTTTAATTCAATATAAGTTATTTTCGATATATCTTCTTTTGTAAGAGAATTAAAAATAATAACATCATCTATTCTATTTAGGAATTCAGGAGAAAAGGTTCGATTTAAAGATTTTTCTAATATATTTTTAATGTAATTACTTGATTTTCTAGCTTTAGTTTGAAATCCAATACCTTTACCAAATTCTTTTAATTGTTGTGTTCCTGTATTTGATGTAAAAATTATTACGGTGTTTTTAAAATTTATTTTTCTTCCAATACTATCTGTAACACATCCATAATCTAATATTTGCAATAGAATATTAAAAACATCATGATGTGCTTTTTCTATTTCATCTAGTAATATAACAGAATAAGGCCTACGGCGTATAATTTCCGTTAATTGTCCTCCCTCCTCATAACCTACATAACCTGGAGGAGCTCCTATTAATCTAGATACAGAAAATTTTTCCATATACTCACTCATGTCTATACGAACTAGTGATTCTTCTGAATCAAATAATTCTTTAGCAAAAATTTTTGCTAGGAAAGTTTTTCCTACTCCTGTTTGTCCTAAAAAAATAAAAGAACCTATAGGAGTATTAGGATCTTTTAAGCCAGTTCTATTTCTTTGAACTGCTTTTACTATTTTTTCTACAGCTTCATCCTGTCCGATTATCTTTTCTTTTAATGTATCTATCATTTTGCTCAATTTTTTCATTTCAGCTTGAGCTATTTTATTTACCGGAATTCCACTCATCATAGATACCACTTCTTCAACATTTTCTTCGGAAACAATTTCTTTATTTTTTTTAGAAGATTCCTCCCAATTTTTTTGTGCTTCTATTAATCGTTTTTCTATACGTTTTTCTGTATCACGTAAATGTGCTGCTTCTTCATATTTCTGACTCTTGACAACTTTAGATTTCTCTTTTCTAATACTTTCTAATTCTTTTTCTAAAAGAACTATTTCTTGTGGAACTTTTATATTTTTAATATGAACACGGGATCCGGATTCATCTAATGCATCAATCGCTTTATCTGGTAAAAATCGATCTACAATATATTTTACAGTAAGAGATACACAAGATTTTATAGCTTCATCTGTATAAATAACATTATGATGACTCTCATATTTTCCTTTTATTCTTTTTAAAATTTCTATAGTTTCCTTTTCAGAAGAGGGTTGCACAATAATTTTTTGAAATCTTCTTTCTAATGCACCATCTTTTTCTATATATTGTCTATACTCATTTAATGTAGTAGCTCCAATACATTGGATATCACCTCTTGCTAATGCAGGTTTGAATATGTTTGAAGCATCTAGTGAACCTGTAGTTCCTCCTGCTCCAATCAGAGTGTGAATCTCATCGATAAAAAGAATTAATCCTGAATTTTTTTCTGATTCATTTATAATAGCTTTCATTCTTTCCTCAAATTGACCTCTATACTTAGTTCCAGCAACTAAACTTGCTAAATCTAGTAGTACGACTCTTTTATTATATAATACTCTAGAAACTTTTTTTTGTACAATACGTAATGCTAATCCTTCAACAATAGCAGATTTTCCGACACCAGGTTCTCCTATAAGAAGAGGGTTATTTTTTTTTCTTCTACTCAATATTTGAGATACACGTTCAACTTCTTTATCTCTACCTACTACTGGATCTAGTTTACCTTCCATAGCTACAGAATTTAGATCTCTTCCGAAATTATCCAAAACCGGAGTTTTACTTTTTATACCTCCATAATATCCAGAACCTGTTCCACTTCCTCCAGATCCGTAAGAAGAAGAACCTTCATTTTCGATATCTTCATCTGAATAAGCAGAAGAAAAAAAAAGTTTTTTTTTATTGCTTGACGAATAATGATAATGATAAATCATAAGTTAAAACCATTAAAAAAAAGAAAATACATATAAAAATATCAAAAATAGATGAAATACCTTTATTTATTATTTTTTATTCCAATTTCATAGTGAGGAAATTTTTAAATTAAACCGTTCTATTAATGTTTCTATTAATTTATTTTTTTGATATAAAAGATTGTATTGTTCTATTATATCTGAATTTTTTTTTATTATTTCAAATTCTAAATGTGGATTATTAAATTTATATTTAAAATATTTCAAAATTTGAATTAAGAAAAAACTATGATTTCCTAGTTTAGATGGAATAACGAAAAAAATTTTGTTTTTTTCTATTTTAAATTGTATTTCATTTTTTAAAAAATATAAATAAACAGGATTTATTTTTTCATAAAATTTTTGAATGAAAATTATCCAATTTTTTTGTAAAAATTGAATTTTTTCATTTTTTTCTTGATGGAGTTTTTCATTTTTTTTTTCTTCCTCTACTAAAAAAGAATTTTTATTTTCATGAGAATAAAATAAATATGCTAATTGTATTAAATAAATTTCAATAGTTAATCTATAATTCTGATTTAATTTTTCATACTCTGTTTTTAATTTTAAACAAATATTCAAAGCATTCATTAATAAGAAATAAGATATTTTTTTTGATTGTTCAATATAAGAAAATATTATATCCTTTTTATATTTCAAAATAGGAATTGTTTCATAATTTTTAGATAGAAATAAATTTCTAAAATGTTTAATTAATCCTATCATTAAATTATAATAATCAATTTTAGATTGTGAAATTTGATCCAACAGAATGAATATTTTATGTATTTTTTTATCTAAAAGATAATCTATTATTTTAAAATAATATTTTATATTAATAATTCTCAATCTTTTCATTATAAATTCTTTAGATATTTTAAATTCACTCCCATTATATAAAATTATTTTATCTAACAAATAAAGAGCTTTTTTAACAGATCCTTTTACATGTTTGGATAAAATCAATAATGCTTCATTTTCTATTACTATATTTTCTTTTTCAGAGATCATTTTCAAGTGTAAAAAAATTTCTTTTGTGGAAATACTTTTAAATTCATAAACTTGACAACGTGACAAAATAAATTTCGGTGCTTTTTTTTCTTCTGTTGCACAAAAAATAAATAATACATGCGTATGTCTTTCTTCTATAAATTTTAAAAATAAATAAAAAATAGTTTGAGGAAATAAATGTAAATTATTAATGATAAATGTATTATACTTTCCTGTTTTAGGAAGAGAACGGACTCGGTTGATTATTTTACAAATATGTTCTAATGAATTATTAAAAAGTCCATTAATCTCAAACTTATTTAAAAAAAAATCTTTTAATTCTGAAAAAGAATTTAATTCATTTGATAAAATTTGTGCACATGTATTTTTTCCAACCCCTTCTGGACCAAAAAAAAATAAAATTTTAGATAAACGATTTTCTTGTATTGCTTTTTTTAAAATAAAAATTGCATCCTGTTGTCCTATTACTTCATTCCATTTTAATGGTTTATATTTATCAGATAATACAGGAAAAACTTTTTTCATATAGAAATTTTAGATTAAATGTGTAATATTTTTTGAATTTTATTAGCCGCTTCTTTCAAAGTATCAGTTGAATAAATAGGTAATAAACTATCTCTAATCAATTTTTTCGCTATTTCCTCATTTGTTCCTTGTAAACGAACAACTACAGGAATTTTTATTTTCTGATAAATTTTTGAATAAGAACTTATGATTCCTTCTGCAACTGTATCACAACGTACAATTCCACCAAATATGTTGATTAATATTGTTTTTACGGATTTATCTTTTAATATTATATAAAAAGCTTTTTCTACACGTTTCTGATCAGCAGAACCTCCAATATCTAGAAAATTAGCAGGAATTCCTCCACAAAGTTTAATCATATCCATAGTTGCCATTGCTAATCCAGCTCCATTTACCATACATCCTACATTTCCTTCCAATTTTAAAAAATTTAATCTTGCTTCAGTTGCCTCTTTCTCAATTGTATTAATATCATCTCTCTCATTTAGAGATTCATATTCTTTATGACGAAAGAAAGCATTATCATCCAAAATAATTTTTACATCAACTGGTATAAATTTTTGATCAAATGTTTTTATTAAAGGATTAATTTCTAATAATAATGCATCACAATTTATATAGGTTTTATAAAGTGAAAATAAAAAAATACTAAACTTTTTTAAAATATCACTATTATGAATTCCTAAATTCAATCCAATTTTTCTTGTTTGAAATAATTGGAGACCCAATATTGGATCTATTATTTCTGTATGTATTTTATTTGGATTTGTCTTTGACAAATATTCTATATTTATTCCACCTTCCTTAGAATAAAGAATCATATTTTTTTCTATCTCACGATTCAGTAATATTGACAAATAATATTCTACTGTTGAAGTGGGTTCTGAATAATAAACGTCTTCAGACAACAAAATTTTTCTAACTAATTCTCCTTTTTTGGAAGTTTGAGGTGTTATCAAAAATTTTCCTAAAATATTTTTTGACTTCTCATAAACTTCATCCAAATTTTTTACTATTTGAATACCACCTGCTTTTCCTCGTCCTCCAGCATTAATTTGAGCTTTAATAACTAAAGAATTTTTTCTAGTTCTTTTAAAAAGAATATTAGCAACTTTCACTGCTTCTTCAGGAGAAGTAGCTAACATTCCATCAGGAACTTGAATTGAAAAAGAATTCAATATTTCTCTTCCTTGGTATTCATGTAAATTCATTAGAAAATAATTTTATTTTTAAAGTAAATTTAAACTAAAAAATAAAGAAGAATTTTAAATTTACGAAAAAATGATTCAGGCTAAAAATATTTACAAATATTTTGGAAAAGATGAAATTTTAAAAGGAGTGTCTTTAAGAATAAAGGAGGGAACTATGGTGTGTATTTTAGGAGAATCTGGAGCAGGAAAAAGCACTTTACTACACATCTTAGGAACTTTAGAAAAACCAACTGTAAGAAAAAAAATAGAAACTAGTATAAAAATAAATAAAGAAGAGATATTATCTCTTACAGATGAAAAACTTTCTATTTTAAGAAATCAAATAATAGGATTTATATTTCAAACTCCTCAACTTCTTCCTGAATTTACTGTATTAGAAAATATTTGTTTACCAGGTTTTATAAATAAAAAAAAGAAAAAAAAATATGTAAAAGAAAAAGCTATAAATTTATTAAATCAATTTAAACTATCTAAATATGAAAATTCAAAAATAGAAGAATTATCTGGAGGACAAAAACAGAAAGTATCTGTAGCCAGGGCATTAATCAATGATCCAAAAATCATTTTTGCGGATGAACCTTCCGGTAATTTAGATATACAAAATGCAAAAGAATTGCATAATTTTTTTTCTTTACTTAACCGTAAGTTTAAACAAACTTTTTTAATTGTAACTCATAATCTAAAATTAGCAAATATGGCTGATAAAAAACTAAAAATAAAAAATGGAGTAATACATAATATGGATTAATAAAAATATTTTATGCTTTTAAAAAATCAACTTTCTATAAAACACATTATAAAAAAAACTACGAGTGGAAATGAAAATATTCTTTTTTTAATGATTCATGGATATGGTAGTAATGAAAGGGATCTTTTTTCTTTAAAAGAAGATCTTCCCAAAAATTTTTTTATAATTAGTATTCAAGGTTTCTATTCTATTGGAATAGATAAGTATTCTTGGTATGATATAGATTTTCAAAATGAAAAGAAATTTATTAATATCATACAGGCTAAAAAAACTGTTGATAAAATATCATTCTTTATACATGAGGCTATAAAAGAGTATAAATTAAAAGAAAAACCAGTATGGATATGTGGTTTTAGTCAAGGAGCTATTTTAAGCTATGCTATTGCATTAAAAAATTATGATAAAATAAAAAAAATAATAGCATTAAGTGGATATTTAGAAAATAGTCTTTTGACAGAAAAAATCAATCATTTTAACGATTTAGAGTTTTTTATATCTCATGGAAAATATGATACTATAATTCCTATAAATTGGGTAAAAAGAGGATTAAAATTTTTGAAGAAAAAAAAAATACTTTCTTTCTTTTATAAAGAGTATGAAACTGGTCATACTTTATGTGATCTAAATTATCAAGATTTGATCAATTGGATTAAAAAAAAACATGTTTGTATTTAACATTAATTCAAAAAAATTTGAATCATGAATAAATATTCAAAAATAGGGTTTTTCATATTTATTTTATTGGGATCTATTTTTTTGTTTTTTAAAAAAAATTATTTATTTGGATGTATTTTACTCTTATTAAGCTTAATTCCTATTTTCCTGATTTTTAGAAACGAATTTTTGTTATTATCTTTTTTTAAAATAAGAAATAAGGATATGAAAGGATTAAAAAAATATTTGAGATATATTAAAAATCCAAAATCACAATTGACTAAAAATCAGATAGCTTATTATTATTTCTTAAACGGAATTTTATATTCCGAAAACAATATTTTTAAATCTGAGAATTATATGAAAAAAGCTCTAGATTTAGGGTTAAAATTTAATCAAAATATAGCTATTGCCAAACTGAATTTGGCAATAGCATCTTTATCAAAAGGAAATAAGAAAAGAGCAGAACTTTTACTATTAGAAGCAAAAAAAATGGATGTTTCTGGTTTACTACAAAACCAAATTAAAACTATAAAAATGAAAATGAAAAAAATAAATACAGGAAATATAAACAAACCTAATCCTTATGTAAGGAGGAAATTTTAATTCTATAGAGTTTATAATTCTAGTTTTTTATAAATATCTTTTTCATTTCCTCCTATCAAAAATTTTATTGGATTTTCTATAAATTCTTTAATAGAGACTAAAAATCCTACGGATTCTTTTCCATCAATGATTCTATGATCATAAGATAAAGCTAAATACATGATAGGACGAATTTCAGTAGTTCCATTAATTGCTACAGGTCTATCCATAATTTTATGCATACCTAATATAGCACTTTGTGGTGGATTAATAATAGGAGTCGATAACATAGACCCAAAAACACCTCCATTAGTAATAGTAAAAGTGCCACCTGTCATCTCATCTATAGAAATTGTTCCATTTTTAACCCGTATTGATAACTTATTTATTTCTTGTTCTATTCCACGAAATGATAAATGTTCTGCATTTCTAATAACAGGAACCATTAATCCTTTAGGACCAGATATGGCTATACTAATATCATAATATTCAAAATTGATTTTTTCTTGTCCCCTAATTGTAGCATTGATATCAGGATAAAGTTGTAATGCTTTAACACAGGATATAGTAAAAAAAGACATCAATCCTAAATTGACTCCATGTTTTTTTTTGAAAATATCTTTGTATTTTTTTCTAATTAGAAAAATTTCTGACATGTCTACTTCATTAAATGTAGTGAGAGAAGCGGTTTTATTTTTTGCATCAACTAACCTTTCGGATATTTTTCTTCTTAGAAGAGAAAGAGGAGTTATTTTTTTAGATCTATACGTTGTAATAGATCTATCTATGTTATCAGAAACAAAAGATGTTTCATTTTTTTCTAAATAAGAAATACAATCTTTTTTTGTAATTCTACCATGTTTTCCAGTTCCTTGAATAGATTCAACAGAAATATTATTTTCTTTTAAAATTTTTTTTGAAGCTGGAGAAAGGATTTTAGAGTTTTTACAAAAAGATTCTTTTTGTTCATGATCAATTTTATTTATATGTTTTTTTATTACTTCTTTTTTATCTTGAGAAGTATTAATAATACATAAAATATTTCCAACTTGTATTCTTTCTCCTTTTTTTGCTATTAAAGTAATTATTCCGTTTTCTTCTGCAGACACTTCCAAAGTAGCTTTATCTGAATCTATCTCTGCTATCGTTTGACCTTTATGAACATAATCTCCATTTTTTACGAGCCATGAGGAAACTTCTACCTCTGTAATTGATTCTCCTGGAGAAGGAACTTTGACCTGTATTATCATAATTTAAATTTTAAAAAAAAGCCTTTTTTAATATTTTATTTTGAATTCTTAAAAAATCGGAATAAGATCCTGTAGATGGACTAGAACTTTCAGATGGAGCTATTAAATTGAATGAAATAAAACTACCTATTTTTCTTAAAATAAAATTCCATAATCCCATATTTTCTGGCTCTTCTTGTACCCAAAAAATTTCTTTTCTATTTTTATATTTTTTTATAATCTTCTCAATTTTTTCCATATTCAATGGATATATTTGCTCGATTCGAACTAATGCAGTTTTTTCATCTTGAATAGATTCTTTTTCATTTAGCAGCTCATAATATATTTTTCCAGAACAAAAAATTAATTTTGTAATTTTGTTTACATCCTTTACGTAAGGATCATCCAATATTTCATGAAATATTCCTGTAGAAAGATCTTGTATCGTAGATAAACATTTTGTATTTCTAAGTAAACTTTTAGGAGTAAAAATTATAAGAGGTTTTCGAAATTTTAATTTCATCTGTCTCCTTAAAAGATGATAAAAGTTAGCTGGATTTGTACAGTTAACTACAAATAAGTTATTTTTAGCGCAAAGTTGTAAATAGCGTTCAATACGTGCAGAAGAATGTTCCGGTCCTTGACCTTCATATCCATGAGGTAATAACAATACAATTCCATTTCTAATCTTCCATTTATCTTCTCCAGAAGAAATATATTGATCTATTATGATTTGTCCTCCATTTGCAAAATCTCCAAATTGAGCTTCCCATAAAGTTAAAACATGGGGAGAATACATAGCATATCCATAATCAAATCCTAAGACTCCATATTCTGAAAGAGGAGAATTAAAAATTTGTATTTTTCCTTGTTCTTTACATATTTGATTAAGAAGAATAATTTCTTCTTCTTTTTCTGTTTTCACAACAGCATGACGTTGTGAAAATGTTCCTCTGGCAACATCTTCTCCTGATAAACGAATATTAACTCCTTCATATAAAAGTGTTCCATAAGCTAATAACTCTGCCATACTCCAATCCACCAACTCTTTTTTTATCATTTCTAATCTCTGTCTAAAAATGAATTCTGTTTTTTTAAAGAATTTTTTCTTTTTGGGAAGAGAAAAAATTTTATTAGATATTTTTATGATATTTTCCATGGAAAATCGTGTATCAACTTTTTTAAAAAGTTCTTCATTTTTAGATACTATAGGAAAATTTTTCCACTCTTCTTCCAAAAAAGAATTTAACACGTTCCATTTAATATTATTTGTTTCATGATATTTCATATGAAGAATATTTTCATATTCTTTTTCCATCTTTTTTACATCATTATCATCAATAATTTTTTCTTTTTCTAATTTTGTTTTATACAGATTATAAGAATTAGGATGTTTGGATATAGCTTGATATAAAGAAGGTTGAGTAAATCTAGGTTCGTCTCCTTCATTATGACCATATTTTCTATATCCTAATAAATCTATGAAAACATCTTCATGATAACGCATTCTAAAATCTACAGCAAAATAAATAGCTCTAACAACTGATTCTATATCATCTGCATTTACATGTAATACTGGTAACATAAGAATCTTTGCAATGTCAGTACAATATATACTGGAACGTCCTTCAGTATAATTTGTGGTAAATCCTATTTGATTGTTAATTACAATATGAATTGTTCCCCCAGTTTTATATCCTTTTAATTGAGATAATTGAAGTACTTCATACACAATTCCTTGACAGGATAATGCTGCATCTCCATGAATTAAAATAGGAATAATTTTTTTTGAATTACTATTTTGATTATAGATAATATCTATTTTAGCTCGTGTAATTCCTTCTACAATAGAATCTACAGATTCTAAATGAGAAGGATTAGGTACTAAATTCATTTTAACCAATCTACCTTTACGAGTTTTTCTGATTCTTGAAAATCCTAAATGATATTTAACATCTCCAGAAAAAGTTTTATCTTTGTATTCTTTTCCTTGAAATTCGCTAAATATATAAGAATAATTTTTTTGAAAAAAATTGGAAAGTATGTTTAAACGACCTCTATGTGACATTCCAATTATAAACTCCTCAGTGAGATATTTATCAGACGTATATTCTATTATCTCTTCTAATGCAGGTAGCGTTGATTCATTTCCTTCTATTGAAAATCTTTTTTGCCCTACAAATTTTGTGTGAATAAAATTTTCAAATGTAATTGCCTCATTTAATTTTTTCAAAAAAAATTTTTTTTCTTCTGGAGAAAATTGTAATTTTTCTCTGTAAAACCATTTTTCAATCCACTGAATTTTTTCAGGATTAGAAATGTACATATATTCGATCCCTATCGATCCACAATATATTTTTTTTAAATGATTAATTATATTTCTTAAGGAAGTTTTTCCTATACCTATTAATTTTCCAGATTCAAAATCTGTATCTAGTTCTTTTTCAGATAATCCAAAATTTTTAAAATCTAAAGAATAAGAATGTTTTCTTCTCTTTTGTATAGGATTTGTATTTGTAAAAAAGTGACCTCTTTTTCTATAAGTGTCAATCAAATTACATACTAAAAATTCTCTTTTAAAAATATCATTCTTTGATTTAACATCATCATCTAGTTTTATGATATGGTTATAGTTTTCTTTTCCGAAATCAAATCCATGAAAAAAAGCACTCCAACTAGATTCTACTGAATTAGGGTTCTCCTTAAATTTGTTATATAGAAATTCTATATCTTTTAAATCAATGGCATTTAGAAAAGAATATCTATTATCATTCATATACTATTTTTTACTTCAAATTTAAACATTTTAAATCTCTATCAAAGTTGATTTTATATTATTTTTTGTAAATGATTTTGACATGCTATCGCGTCTTTTAAAACTAAACTTAATCCATTTTTTTTGGTTCCTATTGCTGTAGCAAAAGAAGAATTTCCCCAATATTTTCCTCCTATATGAGGAGCCATGCCACATATTATTTTATGAGCATGAACATTATTATTTTTAATAACAAAATCGGAAACAGATATGAAAATAATGACTTTTTCATCTTTTATAAATCCTATAATCATAAATAAATTATAAATTTCATGTCTTAAATCTAAAGCTACTTTTTTTATGATATTTATTTCTTTTTCTTGATTTTTTTGATTATGATCAATCTCACATATATATTTTATCCTTATAGAAGAAAGTTCTATGGCTTTTAAAGAATACTCTTTCTTTAACATTCTAATTCTTTGTAAATTAATTCTTGATATTTCCTGTTTTAATTTATCATTAGAATTTTTCAAAATAGAAAAACTTTTTATAGGAGATTCTGGGTATTTTACCATCTTTTTCAAAGATTGATATTGATCTCGAATAGATTTTAAATGTTTAAGTGCATTCTCTGATGTAATAGCTTTAATTCTACGTATTCCATGCGATATAGAAAACTCAGATAATATTTCAAATATTTGAATCAATCCAGTACGTTTAACATGTGTTCCAATACATAATTCTGAAGAATCACCAAAGGTGACAACTCTAACTTCTTTTTGTTTATACTTATCTTCAAACTTTTCGTTAAAAGAACAAATTTTTCTAGCTTCTTGTAGAGAATTAAATGTTTTTATTTTCAATAAAAGATCGGAAAAAATCAATTCTTGAACTAAATTTTCTATTCTATTTAATTCTTGAGTAGTTATTTTTTTATAATGAGAAAAATCAAACCTCAAATAATCGTCTCCTACGTAAGAACCTTTTTGTTGAATATGGTTTCCTAAAATTTTTTTCAAAGCAAAATGTAATAAATGGGTAGAAGTGTGATTTTTTTCTATCTTTTCTCTTTTATTTTTATCAATTTTAGCCTTAAAAGAAGAAAAAATATATGAAGGTAATTTTTGAACACTATGTATAATAAGTGAATTTTCTATTTTAGTCTCAAAAACATCTATTTTTTCAATTTTATTTTCTATAAAACCTGTATCGCCCAATTGACCACCTCCTTTAGGATAAAAAGGTGTTTTAGACAAAACTAATTCATAATAGTGAATTTTTCTGAAATTATTTTTTACTTCTCGGTATTTTAGTATAAAAACATTGATCTCTGTAAGATCATACCCTATGAAATTCTGACTTTTGTTTTCATCAAAATTAGAATGCACTTTTATCCAATCTTTTTTTATAATTAAATTGCTTTCTCTTTTAGATTTCTCTTGTTGTTCTAATAATTTTTTATGAAATGATTTTTCATCAATAGATAAATTATTTTTTTCAATCAATATTTTAGATAATTTCATAGGAAATCCATAAGTATCGTATAATTGAAAGATTTTTTCTCCATCGATGACTTTATTGTTCATATTTCTATGTTTATCAATTATATGTTTAATTTTTTTATTTCCTTTTTCAATCACACTAAAAAAAGATAATTCTTCTTCATTAATCACATCCTGTATATATTTTTTTTTCTTTTCCAATTCTGGAAAAGAACTTTTCATTTCTCTTATTAAAGAATTTACAAATTTGTAGATAAAGGGTTCTTTTTTATATAAAAAACGGTTAGAAAAAATAACGGATCTTCTTAGTATTTTTCTTATCACATAACCAGCCCCATTATTTGATGGTAATTGACCATCTGAAATAGAAAAAACAACAGCTCTTAAATGATCTGCTATGATCCGTATAGATACTTCTTGATGAAAATCATCTTTATTATAAATTTTTCCTAAATCTTCTTTTATATCTTGAATAATAGGATAAAAAATATCAGTTTCATAACTAGAAATTTTATCTTGTAAAACCATACATAATCTTTCCAAACCCATTCCTGTATCTACATGTTTTGTAGAAAGTTTTTCTAATGTTCCATCTGATTTACGAATAAATTCTATAAAAACAAGATTCCAAATTTCTATTACTTTAGGATGTTTTTTATTTACAAGATATTTACCCGGTAATATTTTTTTTTCTTTTTCACTTCGTAGATCTATATGAATTTCTGAACAAGGACCACAAGGTCCTGTTGATCCCATTTCCCAAAAATTATCTTTTTTTCCAAAAAAAAGAATATTATTTTCGTTAGTTAAAATTTTCCAAAACTTAAGAGTTTCTTGATCTATAGGCAATTGATCTTCTTTATCTCCAACAAAAACAGATACATATATATTTTGATTAGGAATATTATATTCATTAATTAATAATTCCCAAGCCCATTCTATAGTTTCTTTTCTTGAATAATCTCCAAAAGACCAATTTCCTAACATTTCAAACATGGTATGATGATAATTGTCATATCCTACATTTTCTAAATCATTATGTTTTCCAGTTACTCTAAGACATTTCTGAATATTTGTTATCCTTTTATATTCAGGTATTCTATGTCCTAGAAAATAATCTTTAAAAGGGTTCATTCCTGCATTAATAAAAAAAAGACTGGAGTCATTTATTGAATGAATGGGAAAAGAAGGAATGATTTTATGTTTTTTTTTTTGAAAAAAATTAAGAAAAGTATCTTTTATAGATTTATATTTCATATTTCTTATTCTATCCTTGATCTAATTTATATCTTCTATATTTAGGAGATTGTTCGATAGAATCCATTATTTTTTTCATGATAGAATCTGTTGTTTCTTTTTTTAAATCCAATTGAATTGGCTTTTTAAATTTCATTTTCTGTAAAACTCCTTTTTTCTTAATACGAATCCCTTTTTTATCATAAGCTTTTTGAAATCCATCTATAACAATGGGAACAACAATAGGATTGTATTTTCTGATAACATGAACTATTCCTCTTCGTCCAGGAGCAAAAGCTTTAGTTGTTCCTTGCGGGAAAGTAATTAGCCATCCATCATTAATAGCAATTCCCATACGAGTAATATCAGATATTATACTTACGGAACGATTAATTTGTTCTTCTTCTTTTTTCCAAGTTCTTTTTACGGTTATTCCTCCTGAATAAGTAAATAATTTGGTTAAAAAACATTTTTTCATAGTTTCTCTAGCAGCTACATAATATAAATTAATTTTAGGATTTAAAAGATAAATAGGATTTTTGATACTATTAATAAAACCATTCTTTACGCTACAAAATACATGGAACATAGCAAAAACATCCGCAAAATATGTTTGATGATTAGATACAAAAAGAACTTTTTTATCAGGTAAATCTTTTATATATTCAGTGCCTTCCAAATGTAATTGATTGAATCCATTATATCGATTATAAGAAATAAAACCTAAAGTAAAAATTAAAAAACGTTTTATAAAATGAAAATTCCCAAATGCATCTCTAAAAAAATTACTTTCTTTTTTTTTCGAATTTTTTATTTTTAAATATTTTTTAAAAAAAAATAAATGAAAACTCACTTTTTATTATATATATTTTTATGAAGTTTGAATGAGTAATAAGATAAAATAGTAATAATTAATAAAATTGACAAACTGTAATACATCCAACAAGGTATTGAAATAGGATCTCCTTTTGCATAAGAATGCATTCCTGATAAATAGTAATTTACTCCAAAATAAGTCATTAAAATAGAACTTACTGATAATATACTGGAAAAATTAAAAATAAATATACTTTTTAAAGGTGGAACTAAGCGAAGATGCAATACAAAAGCATAAATCATGATACTGATTAAAGCCCAAGTTTCCTTAGGATCCCAACTCCAGTAACGACCCCAACTATTATTAGCCCAAACAGAACCTAAAAAAGTTCCTATAGTTAATAAAAACAGACCTACAGTTAAACATATTTCATTAATAACAGTTAATTTTTCAATATGAAAATGAATCATTTCACTATAATTATGGAAACATATTTTTAATATAAAAAAAAGTAATACGAAAAATCCCAAAAATGCTCCTGTCAAAAAAAAACCATAACTGGATATTATTGTGGCTACATGTATGATTAACCAATGAGATTTTAAAACGGGAACTAAATTAGTTATTTCTGGATCCATAGCACTCCCATGTGCTATCATAAGTAAAATGGATGCAATAATAGCAGTAATTCCTGGAACAAACTGATTTTTAAAAAATAAAAAACCTATACCAATTAAACTCCAACTAATAAAAATTGCAGATTCATATCCATTAGTCCATGGAGCATGTCCAGAGATATACCATCTAGTAATTAAACCTAAAAAATTGAGAATAAATAGAAAAAATAAAATGAAAATAAATATTTTAGAAAAAAAAAAGAAATTTTTTTTGAAAAAAATTGTCAAAAAAGAATTAATAATAATAATTACTCCTAATATAAGATAGATGAAAGACAATATATAAAATATATTTAGTTTATTATAAATAATTTCTGCAGATATTTTATTTTCTGAAGGTAAAATAGATTTAGCATGTTTGATTTGATATAATCTTATTTTTTTAATTTCATTATCTGCGATATTCCAATTTTTTTCATTCTGAGAAAATGATAAAGATTTAAGATAATTATTAAACATGTATAAACCCAAAGAATTTAATTTATTTGAATTTGAAATCCAACTAGACCAAGTGTGATTTATATCATGAGGAATAGGGAAAATCCTCATATATTTACCTTGAAAAATTTCATGTATTATACCTATTCGTTCACTAAGATTCAGAATAGCTTTATCATATTCATTTCTTTGAGTAGGATTTTTAGAAAATGCTAATTCATAATCTTCTTTTAGAATAAACTTTAATTTTGAAGTTTTTGTATCTATAAAATATAAATCCATAAGAGAAACATAATGCTCTTGATTTGCTTTCACTTTATTTAAAAATTTATGTCCTCCTTTTTTATCGGCTTTAATAAATGGAATTTTTGACCAAAAAATATTATCTTGATGTATAGATATAAACCATTGATTAGCATCTAATTTTCCTATAGAATCTCGTTTATGTATTTTTCTAAGTAACTCAATAGCAATTGTATTAATAGGTTTAATTCTTCCTTTATTATCTTGTACTAATAAACGTCCAAAATTATCGCTATGTTTTTTAGGAATATGAATAGCATCAAAAACATTTTCTAATGGAATTTTTCTGAATTCATGTATTTGAGAATACGAAAAATTATGTACACATAAAAAAAATAAAAAAAATAATATTGAATAATTTTTATAAGATAAATATCTTAATCTTTTTTTAAGACTATTGAATCTAGTTCCTTTCCAAAATAAAGTAAAAAACATCCCTATACTCATAAAAATGTAACCTGCATAAGAAAAATATGTACCTAAATAATCATTATTAACAGAAAAATGAGTTCCTTTCCCATCTGGGTCATATCCGTATTGAAAAAATCTAAATCCTTTATAATTCAAAATATTATTCATATAAATTAAATAATTTTTTCTCTTATTATTATCTATTAATGTAACATGACTCATAAAAGTGGATGGAAATTCGGAACCTGGATAGTTTTCCACTTTAAATTTTTTTAATTTTATAAAAAAAGGAAGATTCATAAAGATTGAACCATATCCAATAGATATCTTATAATCCTCAAAAAATAAAGGATTACTCATATTTATTCTGTTTTTTCCTCCTAGAAATGTCAATAATTTAGATTTATTTTTGAAATATATTTTAGCCGTAATAGCGCTTAATTGATTATTATCTTCATGGTTGCATGATTTTACATATTTTAATTCTCCTTTTACTATTCCTTCAGGAATAACCCACTGTATTATTCTATGATTTTTATCAATTATAATTTGATATAAATGTTTTATTTTTAATACACTATTATTATTTTTAAGTAAAAAACTGACTTTTTTATTAAGCATGTTAATAGCTTGACCTGAAAAAGATGATTTTATATAAAGTTTATTTTCTTTTTCAAAAATTATAACCCCAAAAGGGATTTTCTTATTAAAAGAAAATGTAATTCCATTTACATTTGTAGTATCTCCATTTTTAATAAAATGTTCTGTTCTTTCTTTTTGATCTGTGGAAATTATTCTGATAATTTTTTCTTTTTGTTTTTTTTTCAACAAAACCATTTTTACACATGGTGTATAATCTAGAATTTTTATTTTTAAAGGATTTTCTTGAAAAAAAAACCTTCCTTTATATTTATAATGAATAGATGAAAAAATGTAAGGATCATGATAAAATCTAGTGGTAGATCCACGACTTATTTTTAATTTTACGTAGTTTTTCCTAGAAAGAATTTTACCATTTGTTTCTCCCTCTCTTATAGACATTGTTCCTTCAAAACTATAATATCTGGAAAAAATACTACCAATAAAAATTAATACAAATGATAAATGAAAAATAAATAAAGGAAATTTATTGTAGTTCCATAATTTATATTTCCATATATTTCCTATTAGATTTACTATAATAAACAGTATGATAACTTCAAACCAAGTGGATTCATAAATAAATACTTTTGCTACATCTGTGGAATATTTTTTTTCTATAAAAGTAGCGATAGACATAGAAAAAGCTAACAATAAGAATAAAAAGGAAGTAATTTTTGTGGAAAAAAGTATTTTTTTTATTATTTGCATAATAAATAGAATTCGTTTTTTTTTATAATATTAGTTATTCATTCATATATAATTAATCCATCATAAGCTATATGTACGTTTTTAGGTAATTGTTTTTCTATTTCTTCGTGAAATCCAAATGTATGGTTAATATGTGTTAAATAAGTTTTTTTTGGTTTAATTTTTTGGATAATGTTCAAAGTTTCAGAAAGCATAAAAGAAAAAGGATTTTTTACTACTTTTCTTAAAATATTTAAAACTAAAGTATTAATTCCCTTTAATTTTTGTACTGTTTGAATAGGAATATTGCTAGCATCCGTGATATAAGCAAAATTTTCCATTCGAAAACCTAAAATAGGTAAATATCCATGCCATATAGATAAAGGAAAAATTTTGTAATTTTCTACGGAAAAAAATTTTTTATAATCATCTAATTCATGGACAGAAATTCTTGAAACGTTTAGTTTTTGATTCTTTGAAAAAATATAAAAAAATCTTTTTTTTATATTTTCTATAACTCTACGTAAACCGTAAATAGGAATAGGTTTGTTCATAATAAAACTTACTGGTCTTATATCATCTAATCCACCTATATGATCTTGATGTTCATGTGTCATAAAGATAGCGTCCAATTTTCTATAATTATTTATTAACATTTGATAACGAAAATCTGGGCTACAATCTATTAAAAAATTCTTTTTATCTTTTTCAATTAAAATAGAACTTCTTAGTCTTTTATCTTTTGAATTTTTAGATAAACACACCGGATGTGTGGATCCAATAACGGGAATACCCTGAGAAGTACCAGTTCCCAAAAAAGTAATTTTCATATATTTTTTTTGTATATATTTTGTTGTATTTCATTTATGATATTTTCTTTTCCTTTTAAAAATTCTCTTACAGAATCTCTTCCTTGACCTAATTTAATATTTCCATACCTAAACCAAGATGCATTTTTGTTAATAATCCCTAAATCTACTCCTAGATCCAAAATTTCTCCTATTTTGGAAATTCCTTCTCCATATAAAATATCAAATTCTGCGATTTTAAAAGGAGGAGATAATTTATTTTTCACTACTTTTACTTTTGTTCTATTCCCTAATATTTTTTCCCCGTCTTTGATTTGATTCCCTTTTCTAATATCTAATCGTATTGAAGAATAAAATTTTAAGGCATTACCTCCTGTTGTTACTTCTGGATTTCCATAAACTCCTATTTTTTCTCTAAGTTGATTAATAAATATAAGTATGCTTTTAGATTTTCCTATACTTGAAGTCATCTTTCTCAAGGCTTGAGACATTAATCTTGCTTGTAATCCTATTTTGGAATCTCCCATTTCTCCTTCTATTTCACTTTTAGGTGTTAAAGCCGCTACAGAATCAACTACTATTATATCAATTACACCAGACCTAATTAGGTTATCTACAATTTCTAGTGCTTGTTCTCCATTATCGGGTTGAGATATTATTAATTCTTTTATATTTACTCCTATTTTCTGAGCATAAACAGGATCAAACGCGTGTTCTACATCAATAAAACTGGCGAAACCTCCTAATTTTTGAGATTGAGTTATAGAATGTAAAGCTAAAGTGGTTTTTCCAGAAGATTCTGGTCCAAATATTTCAATAATACGACCTTTTGGAAATCCTTTTATTCCTAAAGCAATATCTAAACTTAAAGATCCAGAGGAAATAATTTCTATGTTCTCTATATGAGAATCTCCCATTTGCATTACAGTTCCTTTTCCATACATTTTATCCATTTTATCCAAAACAAGTTGTAAGGATTTTCTTTTTTTTTCAATTTTTTCGTTCATAATTTTGAAAATAAATTTTTTTCAAGTGTATATAATCATCATAATGCATTTTACATTATTCTTAATGTATATGTATGAAAGTTAATTTTATAGTTTCTTTTTGGAAAAAAAAAACACTTCTTTACTTTTAAAAAGTAAAATTTTATTTTTTGGCAATCTTAATTTATTTCCAGAAGGAATAAGGTCTACAAGATATTGAGGATTAAGAAGGATTAAATCTTTGTAAGAAATATTTAAATTAAAAGCAAAAAGCTTCAAAGAAATTTTTTCCTTTATAGGAATTAATACAGTATCTGTATATTTATATTTGTAGAGAGAAGGGTAGTGATTAGAAATATTATGTTCCTTATAATAATTCATTACATAGTTTATGGCAATAAATTTTGGAATATAATTTTGAGTTTCTCTAGGAAAAAATTCCCATAATTCCCAAAAATTTTTACTATTTCTATGACGTTGTAATATCTTATCAACTTTTCCAGGACCTGCATTATAAGCGGCTAAAACTAATTCCCAATTTCCTATTTTTTTATATAAAAATTTTAAATATCGACAAGCTGCTTCCGTAGATTTAATAGGATCATTTCTATCGTCATAAACATTATTAACATTAAGATTGTATATTTTTCCAGTTTCAGGCATAAATTGCCAAATGCCTTGCGCTCCTGCTTTAGAAGTTACAACTGGATTTAAACTTGATTCTATAATAGCTAAATATTTTAATTCTTTTGGAAGTTGGTGATTTTCAAGTTTTTCTTCAAACATAGGAAAATAAAAATCTGATAATGAAATGATTTTCCCTATATATTTATCCATACGAAGATAACTTTCTACAGCAGCATGTACAATACTATTGTAGTTTAGTATTTTAATTTTAGATTTTTGATTTAGAAAATTTAATCTTAATTTCAGTTTTTCTGCATTAATATTGATAATAACAATATTTTTTTTACGATTATGTGAAAACTTTTTCCCAGATAAATATTTTTTCTTTCTTCCTAACATTTTTTTCCACAATTTTTCTATATATATGTTATTTAAATCTGATTTGGGTTTGTAAATGTTTTTATGGAAGTTTATTGCATTTTTTTGTTCTAAAAATGGCTTTGATATAGATTGAATTATCAAGCTTTTTAGTATGAATGCAAAAAAAATAATATTTCTTATCGTTGTCGTTCCCATTATTTATTAGTTTAATTAATTCCTAAAATTTTAGGAAAAAAAGTCCTAATAAACAAACGTATAACGAAATATAAAGTTTTTATTCTTTTTTTGAATCTTCTTCTTCAGATTCAGATGCTTTTTTGAATTCTTTTAATCCAGTCCCCAATCCTCTCATTAATTCTGGAATCTTTTTACCTCCAAATAATAAAAGTGCAAGAATGATAATAACCACAATTTCTGTAGTACCAAAAGTACCAAGTATTATAGAAAAAAAAATAGAAATAAAATCCATATAACTCATGGAATTTTTTTTATCAAATATAAAAAAAATTATCAATTTTTAATTCATTTGATCACAGAATAGTCACTTAAATTTATTTTTTCTTCTTTTCCTCCTACATATACAGAATGATTTCCTATTATTGAATAATTCAAGTTTGCATATTGAATAATTGTATAATTTTGAATTATAGACTTTTTTATAGTACAGTTCTTTATGTTAGTATGTTTACCTATTGAAACATAAGGTCCTATAATACTATCTTCAATATTTGTGTTTTCTTCTATTGAACAAGGTTTTATAATTAAACTATTTTTTATAATGACTTTTTTATGAATTAATTTAGAATCATTGGATTCAATGGATAATATTCTCGAATTTGAAGAAATAGTTCTTTTTTTATTTCCAAAATCCATCCACTTTTTAATTTGTTTGCTAATAAATTTCTCTCCTTTTTTTCTCATATTTTCTAAAACCGATGTTAATTGATACTCTTGTTCATTATTGTTATGATCTAATAAAGATTCTAATTCTTTTTTCAAAAGCAAGCTATTTTTAAAATAATACAATCCTACAATTGCAAGGTTAGATATATAATTACTAGGTTTCTCTATAAAACGAGTAATTTGTTCTGAAGAATCACATTGTACAACGCCAAATAAATGAGGATTTTTAACTTTTTTTGTCCATATAATATTATTTACTTGATTATTGTTATTAATTTCCTTCTCAAAAAAATTATGATAAAATAAAGAATCAGAAAAAGCAATAAGAATTGGTTCTCCCGTTAAAGATTTTTTAGCTTTCAATAAAGCATCTGCAGTCCCAAGTGGATCAACTTGATAATATATAACAGGGTTTATATTCATATCATGAGATAATTTTATTAATTGTTTTTCCACTTTTTTTCCAAAATTTCCTATGATAAAAACAATTTCTTGTATGGAAAAAATATGAATCAGATTACATAAACTTTCCAAAAGTCTTCTTAAAACTGTTTTTCCTGCTATATATATCAGTGGTTTAGGAGTATTTAAAGTATGCGGAAAAAGACGAGATCCTTTTCCGGCCATAGGAATTATAATTTTCATATTCATTTTTATATTCCAGTGCTACCGAAACAACTACTTCCTCTCGTGCTTCTATTTAAAATAGAACATTGTTCCCATTTTATTTTAACATTCTTAACAAGATCTATTATCAACAATTTTTCATAAGGTTCAATCTTTATGTTTTTAAAACAAACGTTTATTATAATTATTTGAATTTCTTTATATTTATAATTTAAATGTTCTTTATTTAAATGAATTATACAGATATATTTTTTCAAATTTTTTCTCAAAAAAAAAGAATATCTAATATTCTTCAAAATCTGGATAAAAACTCCTGTCGAAATCAATTTTCTTTCCAAAAAATTAATAGAAGTAGTTTTTTTTATATTAGCGGTTAAAACTAATTGATGTATTATTTCTTTACGCAAAATTTATTTTATTTAATCAAATAAATCAACCTTTTTTTTTCAGAAAAAAAGATAATTATTAAATATAAAAATTGTAATAACAAGCCAAATTTCATTTTTTTTTCTGTTACAAATACGATAAAAAGTGCAAATAAAAAGTGCATTATAATGTTTTTTATTTTTTTATTGCAAAATTTAAAAAATTTTTTTTTCCCCCAAATATACAGAACTACTAACATAGATCCATAAGATATTAAGGTTCCCCAAGCAGGAATCATAAAACTATTATTAGGCATAATAATGAAAATAACATTAAATAAAAAAGTAATTAATACACCAATTAAGGATATATAAGTTCCAATAATAGGTTTATCTATAATCTTGTAAAAGATGGATAAATTAGTATAAACACCCAAAAATAAATTTCCCATCATTATTACAGGAATAATAGAAACAGCCGAATGATATTTTTTATCAATTAAAAATTTCATAAAAATATTTATATTTCCACATACCATTACATAAAAGACTAATCCAAATAGAATAAACACATAAATAATTTCTTCATAATAATCCATTGCGTTGGAGTCACCAGATTTTTTAAAAAAAAAAGGTTCAATTCCTAATCTAAAAATTCTAATATAAAAATTCATGAAAGTTGCTATTTTATAACAAGCAGAATAAGATCCATTAACATCATCTGACATCCATCTTTTAATCAAAATTTTATCTAAATTTTCATTTATAGAAAATGCAATAGTTCCTAACATTATAGGAATTCCATAATTTAACATACTCATAGCAAGAGTCTTATTGAATTTTTTTATAGTTACTTTTTTTAAAATAATGGGGAGAATTAAAAATAAATTTCCTAAAGAAGAAATCACATTTGCAAAAAATATATAACCTATTTTATCTGTAAAAGAACTAAACCATTTAATAAAAAAAAAGGAATTTTTTTTTATATGAACATTTTCACAAAAAAAAAATAAATATGTTATCATGAGTGATTGTGTCAATGTATTTATAATATTTATTGTAGAATAATGTAAAGGCTTATTATTTGCACGAAGCCAAGCCATAGGAAGACTACAAATTGTATCAAAAAATATAATTAAAAAAAACATGAAAAAATATTCTGGATGTTCTTGATAACCAGCAATATAAGATATGTATTTTATCAAAATCATAGAAACTATTAAAAAAAAAGAACTAATTAATAATTGTATTATAACTATGGTTGAAAAAACAATTTCTTTATTATAATTTTTTTTGTACAAAAATCTAAAATAGGTATTTTCTAAACCAAAAGAAAGAAAACCTATGAGGATAAAAGATAACGCATACATGTCTGTGTAAAGAGAAAATTCTTCTCTTTTAAAAAAAGCAGTAAAAAATTTTAAAAAAACATAATTAATGATTCTAGGAAATATGAACCCTATGGAATAAATAATAGTTTGTATGGCTAATTTTTTATATAAATTCAATGCTTTTTTAATTAAAAGTTTCTAATTTCTGTATTTTTTTTATGCATGTATAAATTTTTTATAAAAATTTTACATAGTAAGAAAGTAACTTTGGAAAAGTTTTTAATTTAAAATAAATGAATTATCAAAAAAAATCAGAAGATTTTATGCTATATGCAACAAAACATAAGAAAATAAGTAGTTTAACAATTAATGATTACATTAAGTTTATGACTCCTTATATTGTTGAAGAAAGAAAATTAAATGTGGCTCAGATGGATGTTTTTTCTCGTTTAATGATGGACAGAGTTATTTTTTTGGGAACAGCAATAGAGGATCAGGTTGCTAACATAGTACAAGCTCAATTATTATTTTTACAGTCTGTGGATAATACAAAAGATATACAAATCTATATTAATTCTCCAGGAGGAGACGTTTATGCTGGTTTAGGAATATATGACACAATGCAAATTGTAGAACCAGATATAGCAACTATTTGCACTGGTATGGCTGCATCTATGGCCGCTATACTTCTTTGTGCAGGAGTAAAAAATAAGAGGTCTGCATTAAAACATTCTAGGATTATGATTCATCAACCTATAGGAGGGGCACAAGGTCAAGCTTCGGATATTGAAATAACAGTACGTGAAATTATAAAATTAAAAAAAGATCTTTATGAGATTATATCGAAACATTCAGGGTTACCTATAGATAAAATAGAAAAAGATTCAGATCGGGATTACTGGATGACTTCTGTGGAAGCAAAAGAATATGGAATGATAGATGAGATATTAGAAGGAAAAAAATAAAAATATGATCACGACAGGATTCGAACCTGTAACCTACTGCTTAGAAGGCAGTAGCTCTATCCGTTTGAGCTACGTGATCTTAATAAAAATAATATCGGGGTAGCAGGATTTGAACCTACGATCTCCTGGTCCCAAACCAGGCGCGATAACCAAACTACGCTATACCCCGTTTTTTTATACGGAGAATGTGGGATTCGAACCCACGCAGTATTATAATACCGACAGTTTAGCAAACTGTTCCGTTAACCACTCCGGCAATTCTCCAAAAAAGATACAAATCTAAAATAGATCTATTAAATAATCAAATAATTTATGTATAATATAATTAATTAAACATTAGGATATTCTATTCTAGTGTGATAAATATTTTTTAATTTTTTTTTCATAACTTTTTTTACTTTTTCTATTTCTTTTAAAGTTATATTTACGTTAGAAAATTGATTTTCTATTTTTTGTTTTTTTATTATATTTTCTACCAAATTTTCTAAATCTTTATTTGATGGATTTTTGATACTTTTTGAAGCAGCTTCTACAGAATCAGCTATCATTACAATAGCAGTTTCTTTTGAAAAAGGTTTAGGGCCAGAATACTGAAATTGTTTTTTATCCACTTTTATATTTGGATATATTTTTTTTTGTTTGTCATAAAAATAATAAACAATACTATTTCCATGATGAGTCCTTATAAAATCAGTAATAAGATCAGGTAAATGATACTTTTTTGCAAGTTGAATTCCTATTGATACATGTTCCAAAATAATCTTAGCGCTTTCTTTTGGACTTAATTTATTATGAGGGTTAATTATATTATTACACTGATTTTCAGTAAAATATATAGGATTTTTTATTTTACCAATATCATGGTAAATAGCACCTATTTTTACTAATAAAGAATTAGCCCCAATTGCAACAGCCGCTTCCTCTGCAATGTTAGCTACTGTTAGAACATGTTGTAAAGTTCCTGGGGCTTTTTTAGATAATAATCTTAATATAGGTTTATTAGTGTCAGATAGTTCTAATAACGAAGTATCTGAAATTAAATTCAATAGTTTTTCAAAAAGAAATATTAGTGGATGAACAAATAATGTTAAAATTCCACTAAAAAAAAATAAGGAAAAAGTATACAAAGAAATTTTCCCTAAAGATCCATCTCTGATTAGAGTAAGCAAACTAAAAGTAATAATATAAGTCATAATTATTTTTACTATAGCAATAAAAAGGTTTTCCATTTTTGAAATATTTCTTTTTGTTAACAAAACTAAAAAACCTGCAACAACTTGAATAAAAATAAATTCGAAACTATTTGGCGTAATTAGGGATAATAATAAGATGGTTATTAAATGAATAAAAATACTTAAATTGAAATTAAAAAAAACACGTACGCTTATGGGAAGTATACAAAAGGGGATTATATATAATATTTTTGAATGATGTTTTAAAATTATAACGGTAATTAATGATATTAATAATATACTTATAATTAAAAAGTTTACTTCTCTATTATTATGAAATGTTTTATTTTCAAAATAAAAAACATATAATATAAATATGGAAAATACAATGCTTATTGTTAAAAAATGTCCTATAATAAGACAATAATATTTTTTTTTATTCCATATTTTACTTTCATATTCTTTTTTGAAAAAAGATAAAATTTTAAATTTATTTTTATTTACAATTTCATTATTTTTAATAATATTATCTCCTTTTTTAAAGGAATATTTAATTTTTTGTATGGATTGAATTTTTCTTTGAAAGAAAAAATCAGTATAATACTGACTGTAAAAAAAATTGGGAATAATGATTTTTCTTAAAAATTTTCTTAAATTTTTGATACGTTGATTTTGATTTTTTTTTTGAAAATTATTTTTGATAAAATTACTAACTTTTTCATGAGTGAAAATTTTTTTATATGAAATTGGAATCCATTTTTTATCCTTTTTAATATAAATTGTGTGAATTTTATTTCGTTTTAGAAAATTATCATAATTTTCTATATATCCATATTTATATATTACATTAATTATTCGAACAATTTTATTGTAATGTTTTTTTTTCCGTAAAAATGAAATTTTTCTTAACTTTTTTTTTATGTTTTCTACTATCTTTTCATTTTGTATACAAAATATTTCTTGATTTTTTTTTAGTTCTTTGATTTCTAAATTTAAATCTTGATCATTTTTCGGTACTAAAAAATTAAATGGAGAATATAAATTCTCATAAGACCAAATTTCTCCTTCTGAAAACTTATACTTAAAAAATTCTTTTTTTGGGAAAAAAAATGTCAGTAATAAGATTGTAACAATTAAAACTAAAGTTCTATGTACAATATTTTTATTATATAATTTGAAGAAGTTGTCCATTACCTAAAAAAAATTGAAGCTTATGCAATTTTTTTGTAAGGATTAATTTTTTTTCTTTGAAGAAATTTCATGTTTTTCATATTGAGAGAAAACACTATAATGATTATCAATTATTTATGTCTTTTTTTTATACTTATAAAATGTTTTATTTTTTTGTAAAATATTGGATAACAATCTATTTTCGTCATTTATACTTTCTTCTAAACAAATGGTAGATTCTGTTCTAAGCACTCCTTTTATTTCTCCTATTTTTGAAATCACATCTCTTGCATCTGAAGGATCTCTAGCAATAATTCTACAAAATAAATTATATTTACCTGAAGTAATATACAGTTGAACTATATTTGGAATTTTTTTCAATTCTTCTTTTACGAATTTTGATTCACGAGAATTTGACAAAATCCCTACAAAAGCTATTAAATGAAAACCTAAAGACTCATAACCTATGACTAATGTACTTCCTTTGATAATTCCCGCATTTTCCAATTTTTTCACTCTGACATGAACGGTTCCAACAGATAATGGTTTAATTTCTTTGCTGATTTGTTTGCTAATTTCAGTATAAGGAATTCTAGCATTTATATTTAATTTTCTAACAATGGTATTATCAATTTCGTCTGTGTTATATCTTAGAATCATTGTTTTATATTTTTAATTTTTTTAAAGGTATTACAAGTATCAAGATACAAAACTTTATTTTGAAGAAAGAAATTCTTGTTTTTCAACATATTTTTATATTTATTTTTGTTTTTTTTATTATAAATGAATTTCATTTAACCTCCAAAATAATATTGATAATATTTTAATATTTTACTTTTTTTTAGTAAAGTTCATTTTTTTTTAAATTATAATTATATCTATAATTAAAACTAATGATTCATAATTGAATAAATATTTTTACTTCTTATTTATGATGATAATATATTTTTAATTTTTAATCTCTTTAAAAAAATATCATATATAGAAAAATATATAAAATTTTTTATGGTTTCATTTTTTAATAAGAATTTACCTAATATTAAAATAGATAAAAATTGTATTTCTTTTTCCTCAAAAGAATTTAATTTATCCGATAATTTTTTTTGAATCTCTTCATTACTTTCGGGAAATAGAATTTCCATATTAATGTTAGGTTTTTGAAAATTACCAGAAATATGAATTCTTAATTCTGTGAGAATCATATTATTTTTATGGACTTTTGGATTTTTTTTTATCAAATTCATATATTCAACAACATTATATACATATTTAGTATCATAAACAATGAGGTTAATATTCGATTGGTAGAAATTATTATTCCAACTAATAGAACCCCCTGATTTTATTTTAAATTTTTTTTCTAATTTTATTGGAAATGTATTTTTTTTATAAAAATGATATAACCCATCTTTTACAAAATATTTACCATTATAGTGTGTATCGTTTTCACACGTTTTTTTTATAAAAAGAAAACCTTCTCCTCTAAATTCAATGAAATGATTTTCGTCTAAAAATATTGATGCTCTTGTATTTTTATCTATTAAAGTATTTACATTTATAAATAAATAACAATTTTTATCTTTATTTGTATTTAATTTTTTTTTAACATTCTTTTCTTGAAAAGAAGGATTAATATATAAATGAGAAAAATTTAAAATTTTTCCATTATTCATATAAATATAAATATGGTTTTCCTTTTTTGTTATTTGAACTTTTCCATTAAAAAATATTTTTCCGAATAAAAATTTATTTTGTTTTTCATCTAAATCTAAAACAAGTAAATTTTTAGTATTGATATAAAATTTCATCAAATCCCATTGGATAAGATTTTTATGTAAAAAAAAACCATTAATACATCCCCTTGTTTTATATTTTGTATCCTCAAAATAAGAAGAAGATAACGTACAATGTTTAGAAAAAATATTAATATAAACTGGATTTTTTATTTTATAATTTGTATTTTCAGAATTGTTTTTTATTCCAAAATTTTTAATTTTTAATTTACCGGAGTAATGAAGATCATTTAAATAACCGGAAACTTGTATTTTTCCTGTTACAATTCCATTTGCTTCACTATTTATTTTTTTTAAAAACGATAAAGAAGAAAAATTATTTATTTCTAAACTTGGAATTATTATATCTAAATCAAGTTTAGATTTCTTATTAGATTCATTTTTAATATTTCCAAATAATTTCAAAAAATTACAAGAGTTTTTTCTAATAACTCCAACAAGTTCATAACTACTTTTTTTCCTATGAAAAGAATAAATAGAAAAATTTCCTAAAATTATTTTTCCGATAGAAAAACTTTTAATTTCTATATTAATATTGGGATTAACTTGATTATAAATATTTTTATATATAAAAAAACCATTGATTAAACCATTTATATTATACTTTTTATATAAAATTTTTTTTAATTGTACATTTTTTATATAAAATTGAAGTATTTTTTTTTCATTAGTCCAATTTACATTAATAAAAATTTTTTGTTTTTTTGAATAAAAAATAAGGTTATCAACAATATATTTTTGATTGATTAAATCAATTTTTATAATACCTAAGTTAGGATAACAATAATCAAAATCAATCATCCAATTATCTCCATTGAGATTCAATTTAGTAGAAATAAAAGGATAGAGGAAAAAGAAATTTTTTTCTTTTTTGCAAAGAAAATTTAATATTTGTTTTTCATATTTTTGATTGTTTAATGTGAAAAAAAATTTAGAATTTATTATCCAAAAATTTTTTTGATTTAAAATGAATATATTTATTGTTCTAGATGAGAAATTTTTGTAAAAAATTTTTTCTGCATGAATATTAATTCTTTTTATCATAAAATTATCTACTATCGTATAATTATCTAACGTAATAAATAATTTTTTAATAAAAAAATCATTTAATTGTATTTTTTTTGTACAAAAAATGATTTTAAATATATTACCTTTTTTCTCACCTGAAATTTTAATGTCAGAAAATGTATTTCTATTTGTTTTTAATTTGATTAAATCAAAAAAAGATTTTTTAATCAAAAAATTGAAGTTGGTACCTTGAATTTCTTTTCTTTTTGGACAAGAAATTTTAAATGAATTTTTATATTTTTTGTATATGGAAATATGACCGATAATAATATCATATATATTTATGTTGATTTTTTGAAAAAATTGATTATCATAAAATATTATTTTGATATTTTTTTTGGTTTTATTATTATAGACGTCAATAAATATATTTGGGTAATACGGAAATATTTTTCCTATAAAATTCATTTTATATTTTGAATGAGAAAAAAATAGAGTTAAAAAAAAACTTGAAAAAGTTCCTTTAAAACTCATACTATCTAAATTAGATAATTTCTTATAAATGAAAGAAGAGAACGGAATAAATCCATTTTTTTCTTCAGTTTTTTTTTTCTTAGTAAAAAACTTTATTTCTGTTAAAATTTTTCCTTTATATTGGTTTTTATAACAATCAACATAAGTATATATTTTAGATAAAAAAAAATGATTTTTAACAATTCCTTTTATTTTAAAATTTTTACTATTTCCAAGTAAGGAAAAAGTAAAATCTCCTTTATATAAAAAACATTGTTTTAAATTCAAAAAAAATTTTAAATATTCTAATTTAGAATCAAAATCATACGGAATTATTTTTTTTATATCATGAGGATTAAATTGTATAAAAGTTTTAAATAATTTTATTTTTTTACATTTTTTATTTTTGTAAATAATATATATTTTATTTGAAAATAATTTATTTCTTGCATTTTTTATAAAAAAATCATAAAGAAAAAATATTTTTTCTTTATGATTCAATTTACCATGAATATTACCATGTATAAATACTTTAGTAGAGAAATTCCATTTTTTTGAAAAAAAAACCCCTATGTCTGAACCTAATTTTGATCCCTTATAGATTTTGCATTGTATGTGTATTTTCGGAAATAAAATCGGATTTTTTTTATATTGAAATTGAGAAAAACTAAAATCTCCTTTTAAATAACTTTCAGGTGTTTCTATAAAAAACTTGTAAACCTTAATTTTATAAGGATAATGATATAATATGATATCACAAAATATATTTTCTATTGTAGGAAATTTATTTTTTAATTCTTTAGATTGAAAAGAAAAAATAGAAGCTTTTATTTTTTTATTTTTATTATCAACTTTAATTTTTTTTGCAGAAATAGAAAAGAAATGTTCTAATTTTTTGTTAGAATCTATATTTTTATAATATAAATATGATTTTTTTATTGTAAGCTTTGAACAGCTAATAAACTTAATATTAGACTTGTTTAATCTATTTTGAATCCGAAAATTTCTAATAAAAAAAAGAAGATTATTTTCTTTTTCTCGTGAATATTTTTTTATAAAACAAGAAAAATTTTCAATAAAAATATTTTTTATTTTTAAATGATCCGAATTTATAAAAATAAAATAAAGTAAATTACTATCGATAGATATTTGACATTCAGATAAATGAATAAAAGAAAAACGATGATGATCTATAATTTTTATATCATGTAAAATAAATTTTTTTTCCAAAAAATTAATAGAGGCATATTTTATAATAATATTTTCATTTAAATTATTTCTTACTTTTTTCAAAAAAAAATTAAAAAAAAATGTATAAACTTTTTCCTTTATTTCTTCTTCTTTATATTTAGAAAAAAAAAACAAACCTAGCAAAAAAAATAAAATAAATATTTTTATTTTTTTGTTGTAGAGAAAAGCATTATTCATTATCAAAGATATTGTTATTTTATATTTATGAAAAAAAAACCAGTAATTCTTGGAATAGAATCATCATGTGATGATACAGGTGTTTCTATTATACGAGGTAGAGATGTGTTGTCCAATATTATAATTCATCAAAAAATTCATAAAAAATATGGAGGAGTGGTTCCTGAATTAGCTTCAAGATTACATGACATAAATATTACAAAAGCAGTAAAAAAAGCTTTTTTATCAGCGAGAGTTACACGGTATCAAATTGATGCTGTATCTTTTACTTTAGGCCCTGGATTAATCGGTTCATTACTAGTAGGAGCTTCTTTCGCAAAATCATTCTCTATGGGATTAGAAATACCTTTATTAACTGTAAATCATATACAAGCTCATATACTTTCTCATTTTATACGAAATGCGAATGTTAATAATTCTTATCCAAAATTTCCATTTTTAAGTTTAGTTATAAGTGGAGGTCATACTCAAATTATTAAAGTAAATGATTTTTTTCAAATGGAAATATTGGGAACTACTTTAGATGATTCTGTAGGAGAAGCTTTAGATAAAGTTGCTAGAATGTTAGGGTTTTATTATCCGGGTGGTCCTATGATAGAATTTTTCTCTAAAAATGGAAATAATAAGAAATTTACTTTTTCAAAACCCATAGTGAACGGATTGAACTTTAGTTTTAGTGGATTTAAAAATGATGTTTCACAATTTATAATAAAAAAATTAAAAAAAAATACATTGTTTATAAAACATAATTTATCTGATATTTGTGCTTCCATACAAAAAATTATAGCAGAAATTCTTTTAGAAAAAGTGAAAAAATCTGTTATTTATACAGGTATTTATAGAATAGTTTTAGCGGGAGGAGTATCCGCTAATTATGAGATTAGAAAAACATTTATGTCTTTTGCAGAAAAACACAAAAAATATGAAATTTTTATTCCAAATAAAAATTTCACAACTGATAATGGAGCTATGATAGCCATCACAGGATTATTTAAATATGAAAGAAACATATTTGATTCTCTTCATGTTACACCGTATTCAAAGTTCAAAACATTTTCATTATAAATCATTTCTGTTAAAATTATTTTTATAATATTACCTAATATTTCTATGTACATTTGCATATTAAATTTCTGTCTCCATACCCATCATTAACACGATTTACAGACGGCCAAAATTTTCTATTTTTAATCCAATATAAAGGATAAGCAGCTTTTTCTCTGCTATAAGGATATTTCCATTCATTCTGAGTCAAAACATCTATACTATGTGGCGCATTTTTTAATACATTATTTTTATTGGAATATTTTCCATTTTCGATTTCCTTAATTTCTTGTCTGATACTAATAAGAGTTTCAATAAAACGATCTAATTCTTCCTTAGATTCACTTTCTGTGGGTTCTATCATCATACATCCCTCTACAGGAAAAGATATAGTAGGGGCATGATATCCATAATCCATCATTCTTTTTGCTATATCTACAACTTCTATATTCATATGTTTGAAAATTCTACAATCTATAATTAATTCATGTGCTACAATATTATTCTCTCCTATATATAGGATATTATAAAATTTTTTCAATTTTTCTTTGATATAATTTGCATTCAATACAGATATTTCTGTACATTTTTTAAGACCATCTGGTCCTAATAAACGGATATAAGCATAAGAAATTGTCAAGATTAAAGAAGAACCATATGGAGAAGAAGAAATAGTCAATGTTTTTTTGTTATTTTTACCTTTTTGAGTTTGAAAAGGATGATTCGGTAAAAAAGGTTTTAAATGTGAAGCTACACAAATAGGTCCCATACCAGGACCTCCTCCTCCATGAGGAATTGCAAAAGTTTTATGAAGGTTAAGATGACAAATATCAACACCTAAATATGCAGGTTTCATTAAACCTACTTGAGCATTCATATTTGCTCCATCCATATAAACTTGCCCTCCATTTTCATGAATTATATTTATAATATTCTGAATATTTTTCTCATATATACCATAAGTAGATGGATAAGTAATCATTAATACAGATAATGAATTTTTATTTTCTTTCACCTTATTTAATAAATCATTTTTATTAATAGATCCATCATTATTTGTAGAAACCAATATGACTTTTAGTCCTGCCATGTTTGCTGAAGCTGGATTTGTCCCATGAGAAGAAGAAGGAATTAAGGCTATATTTCTTTGATTTTCTTTTAATGAATGATAATAATGTTTTATAACCATGAGTCCTGCATATTCTCCTTGAGCACCTGAATTAGGTTGTAATGAAACTCCAGAAAATCCAGTGATTTCTTTCAAAAAATTTTTTAAACTTTTAATAATAAAATGATACCCCATTGCTTGTTTTTTAGGGACAAAAGGATGAACATTTTTCCATTCATGTTGACTTAAAGAAAATAACTCTGCAGAAGCATTTAATTTCATAGTACACGAACCTAGTGGAATCATAGAGTGAGTCAGAGATATATCTTTTTTTTCTAATCTTTTTATATAACGCATAATCTCATTTTCTGAATGAAACTTACGAAACACTTCGTGTTCTAAAAAATTAGAAGTTCTTTTAAAGAAAGAAGGAATCTTATATTCATTATGAATATTTGTATGATATTTTATTTTCGTTTTTTTATCTTGATTATGTGCTTCATAGAAAATTGATAAAATATGATTTATATCTTTTTGACATGTACTTTCGTCTAAAGTAATAGTTAAATGTTTTTCATCTATATATCTAAAATTTGTTTTTTTACGTTCTGCTATTTTTTTTACTTTTTCTATATAATCTGTTTTAATTCTAATAGTATCAAAATAAAAATTGTTTATTTGAAAAATATTATTTATGTTATTAACTAATAAAAATTCTAATTTTTTAGTGTTTTTATGAATACATTTTGCTATTTCTATTAATCCTTTTTTCCCATGATATAAAGCGTACATAGAAGCCATTATAGCAGGAAAAACTTGAGATGTACAAATATTTGAAGTTGCTTTTTCTCTTTTTATATGTTGTTCCCTTGTTTGCAAAGACATACGAAAAACTTTTTTATTTCTTTCATCTACAGATATTCCAATAATTCTTCCTGGAAGAAAACGTTTATATTGTTCATGAGTAGAAAAAAAAGCAGCATGAGGGCCTCCATATCCCATAGGAATACCAAAAGATTGACTAGAACCTATAACCACATCAGCCCCCCATTCTCCAGGAGGTTTTAACAGGGACAGAGATAAAAGATCAGCAGAAACTATCACTGATATATTATGACGTTTTGCGTATTCAATTGTTTCAGTATAATCAAATATTTCTCCTAAACTGGAAGGATAAGATACTATTAACCCGAATATTTTTTTATTATTATATTTTATTTTTAAATTTTTATGATTATCACATATAATATCTATACCTAAACCAAAACATCTTGTTTTTAAAACAGAAACAGTTTGTGGAAGTATTTCATTAGAAATGAAAAAATAATAATTATTATTTATTTGTTTTTTCTTTTTTTTTTCTTGAAAAATCATGAACATAGCATCGGCTGCAGCTGTAGATTCATCTAACATAGAAGCATTACTAATTTTCATTCCGGTTAAATCTGAAATCATAGTTTGAAAATTAATTAAAGCTTCTAAACGACCTTGAGATATTTCCGATTGATAAGGAGTATAAGGAGTATACCAATTAGGATTTTCTAAAATATTTCTTTGTATAACACTTGGGGTTATAGTATTCTTATATCCTAATCCTATATAAGAACGAAAAATCTTATTTTTTTTACCAGTTTTATAAATATGGTTTAAATATTCATATTCAGAAATAGAATTGGGTAGATTTAATTTTTTTTTTAAACGTATTTCTTTGGGTATAGCTTTATTTATAAAATCATTTATAGAAGAATACTGCAATTCTTTTAACATATTTTTAATTTCTTCATAAGACGGTCCTATATGTCTAAAATGGAATTTTTTTCTATTAATGTAATTTTCTTTCATTTTCATGGAAATAAAATTGTGTTTATCTTTGATACATTACAACATACAAATGTAGATAAATAAATAAGCTTTATCATCATTTATATTTAAGAAATAAAAATGAAAATAACTATTATTGGAGCAGGAAATGTAGGAGCTTATTGTGCTAGTTTATTAGCTCAAAAAGACATAGTAAAAAAAATTGTTTTGCTAGATGTTAGAGAAAAAATTTCGGAAGGAAAAAGTTTAGATATCTATCAAATGCTTTCCATAATAAAATCAAATACTGAAATTATTGGAACAACTAATGATTATTCAAAATCTAAAAATTCGGAAATCATAATTATCACTTGTGGTGTTCCAAGGAAACCTGGAATGAAAAGAGATGACCTCGTTAAGATTAATGCAGAAATCATTCGCAATGTAACTAAAAAATCTATTTTTTTTTCTCCAAAAGCTAAATTAATTATTGTGTCAAATCCACTAGATGTTATGTCATACGTGAGTTATTTGACTGCAAAAATAGATTCTTATCGTGTAATTGGAATGGCTGGAATATTAGATTCTGCTAGATATCGTTTTTTTTTATCAAGAAAACTAAACATTTCTCCTATTGATATACAATCTTTATTATTAGGAGGACACGGAGATACAATGGTTCCTTTATATAGATATACATCTATATCAGGAATCCCTATTAAAGAATTTTTATCAGAAGAGGAAAATGATATAATTATTGAAAAAACAAAAAAAGGAGGAGAGGAAATAATCAATTTATTGGGAACATCAGCTTGGATGGCCCCTAGCGCCTCTATTGTAGAAATGGTGGAAGCTATTTTGAAAGATTCTAAACGTATTTTTTTATGTTCTGCTTTTTTGAAAGGGCAATACGGATTAAAAGGCATATATTTGGGAGTTCCAGTTATTTTAGGGAAAAATGGAATAGAAAAAATAATAGAATTAAAATTAAATCAAAAAGAAAACAATCTTCTGAAGAAATCTTTTCATCATGTAAAAAGTATGATTGATAAATTTATATGATTTAAAAAATATTATTTATTTTTCTATAAATATTAGCAATTCTCCTTCTTTATAATTTACTTTTATTCTTTGATTTGATACTTCATTTCTTATGCCTATGTTTTTCCCTATTTTCAATGAACCTTTCCTTATGGAATATTTAAGTCCGTAAGTGCATAATCCATTTACTTTAGGAAATGGAAACAAAGATATTTTTTTATTTTTTTTATGATAAAAAGAGGTTTTTTTATCAGAAAAAAAATAAAAATGATATTTATCATGAAATATAATAGATAATTTATTTTTGTATTTTAAAGCTGTAGATAAATTACCTAAAAAATGATCTTGTTCCATTCCGCTCCCCCCCCAAACATTTATATTAAAAAACCCTTTGTTATAAATAATATTTAAAGCCTTATCAAAATCAGTATATTTTTGATCATAAGTTTCTAATAAATGAGTTTCTAAAGGAATATCCTTTTTTAAAATAGAATCAAAATCTCCAATAACATAATCTACCAGAATACCAAATTTATTTAAATAGTAAAAGGCTCCATCTACTGCAAATATTTTTTGATAAGATTTTTTTCTTTTAAAAAAAGAAGGAATTTCTCCATTTAAAAATAATCCTATTTCCGGACCATTAAATCTATGATTCATTATTCGTTCTTTAAATTTATAATTTTATTTCCTAAATAAATTTTTCTCACTATAGAATCTTGTATAATTTCTACAGTAGATCCATTTTTTATAATCCTTCCATTAAACATAAAATAAATACGATCTGTTATCGTAATAATCTCTTGAACATTATGGTCTGTTATTAATATACCTATATTTTTTTTTTTAAGAGAAATAATTATTTTTTTTAATTCTTCTGTAGAAATTGGATCTATTCCAGAAAAAGGTTCATCTAAAAGAAAAAATTTGGGATTTATAGCTAAGCATCTAGCAATTTCAGTACGTCTTCGTTCTCCTCCGGAAATAAGATCCCCACGATTATTTCTAACTTTCTGTAATCCTAATTCTTCAATGAGTTTTTCTGTTATATTTTTTTTTTCAATATTTGATATTTTTTGCATTTCTAACACACATAAAATATTATCTTCCACAGATAATTTTCTAAATATAGATGGTTCTTGAGCTAAATATCCAATTCCTTTTTTAGAACGTTGATACATAGGATTCGATGTGATATTTTGATTATCAATAAAAATTTCTCCTCTATCTGGTTTAATGAATCCTACAATCATATAAAAAGAAGTTGTTTTTCCTGCTCCATTAGGTCCAATCAAACCTACTATTTCTCCTTTATTCAACTCAATTGATACATTTTTTACGATATATTTTCTTTTATATTTTTTATATATATTATTAACTTTCAAAGCCATAATGTCAATAGTTTTTTTAATTTTTTTTATGTATTTTACACATAAACACAACATACATGTGTATGAAAAATATTCTTTTTATTTTTATTAAAAAATGTTTTTTTATTGTATTTATATGTTTCCTTGTATGTTTTTTTTCGTATTCTTCTAGTTTAGAAAAACTGAACGGAATAGCAATAATAATTGGAGATGAAATTATTTTAGATTCTGAAATCAGAAATAATGATGAAAAAGAATCGTTATGCCATACTAACGGAAATATAAATGATTTCATTATAAAAAAATTAATACTTTTTCATGCAAAAAAAGATGAAAGCATACAAATTAGTGATCAAGAATTAGAATATATGAGTCAAGTTTTTTTATCAGAAATAAAAAATAAATATATCAATCAAGAACAATTTTTGATTCAACTTAAAGATAAGGAATTTTTGAAAAAATTGAATGAGAATATTAAAAATCAACAATATATAGAAAAATTCTATAAAAAAATAACAGATGATGTAGAAGTTACCCCCGAGGAAATAAAATATTTCTTTACACAAAAAAAAAATCAAATACCTTTCACTCCAAAAAAAATGTGTATTTCTTATATAATACTATATCCTAAATTAAGTAATATTGACAAAAAAAAGATAATTGATTTTTTAAATCAAATCAAAAAAGAAATATTATATTTTGATAATGATTTTTCTACTAAAGCTATTTTATTTTCTGAAGATGACTCTTCAGCATTACAAGGTGGTTTAATAAAGGGAATGAAAATCAAAAATTTACCAGAACAATTTCAACACTCTATTTCTTTTTTAAAAGAAGGTGAAATATCTGAACCTTTTGAAACGAATTTAGGATTTCATCTAATTAAATTGGAAAATAAAAATAAAGATGAAATTGATTTTAGACAAATACTAATTAAACCTAAGTATTCAAAATATGAATTATATAAAGCAAAATCATTTGCAAAATTATTTAGAAAACGTATTAGTAATCACAAAATAAATTTAGATAAAATACCAGATTTATTAAATCATAATGAAATTGTAGATGTAATAGTCCAAAATAAAATATGGATAGAAGAAAATCAATTATCAAAAAATATGAAGAAAGTGTTACTTTCTTTAAAAAAAGGAAAAATTACTAATCCTTATAAAGAAATTATAAATGGAAAAGAAGCATTTGTTATGATCAAGTTATTAGATGATATTCCATCTAAACCTTATTCCTTAGAAGAAAATTATACTACGTTAAAAAATTTGTTAACAAGCATCAAAAAAAAAGAAAAAATAAAAAATTGGGCAAAGGATATACTAAAAAAAACTTATTACGTTAAAATTAACTGTTAAAAATTTTTCTTGTTAAAGTTTCTTTATACAATCCAGCATAATATCCATTTAATTGAATTAACTCTTTATGGGTTCCTTTTTCTACAATATACCCTTTATCAATAGCTAATATTTTATCAGCATTTTCTAATGTAGAAATACGGTGAGTAATGATGATAGAAGTTTTATTTTTAGTTAAAAAATCTGTAGCAGAATAAATTATTTTCTCTAACTCCTTATTTAAGGATGTTGTTGCTTCATCTAATATAAGTATAGAATAAGGATGCATTTGAACTCTTAAAAAAGAAATCAACTGTTTTTCTCCAAGAGAAAGTAAATTTCCTCTTTCTTTTACTATAGATTTATATCCGTTAGGTAATGATGTAATAAAATTATGTATTCCTATTTTTTTTGCCATTTTTTCTATTTTATCTATACTAATAGACGGATCCCCTAAAGTAATATTATTAATAATAGAATCGTTAAATAAAAAAATATCTTGTGATACTACTCTTATATGAGATCTCAAATTCTTTAGTTCTATATCTTGAATATAATGTCCATCAATCAAAATGTTTCCTTTTTTTATTTCATAAAATCTAGAAATTAAATGAGTAATTGTAGATTTTCCAGAACCTGTTGATCCAACTATAGCAACTTTTTCTCCTGGGTTAATCTCAAAAGAAATTCCTTTTAATACCATTTCATCATTCATATAAGAAAAGTGAACATTTTTGAAAAGAATATGTCCTTTTAATTTTTCAAAACGTAAATTTCCTTTATTAGTAATAACTTCTTCGGAATTTAATATGGAAAATATACGTTCTATTCCAGATATTCCTCTTTGTATAATATTAAACCTATCAGCTATCTGTCGTATAGGACGAAAAAGAAGATAGATAAAAAAAATAAAAGCAATAATTTGACCAGGTTGAATATTTCCTATTTCAATTGCATAAAATCCTCCATAAAATATGATAATACTTATTGTTACTGCAGATAGTATTTCTACTATAGGAAAAAAAATAGAAAAATAAAAAATAGTCTTAAAATGAGCATTCATTAATTTTCGATTAATAAATTGAAATTTTGAATATTCTTCTCTTTCTTTATGAAAAAGTTGAATGATAGACATTCCTATGATATTTTCTTGTAAAAAACTATTTAATCGTGAAGTTTGAAGACGTTCTTCATGAAACGTTTTTTTTAACGTTTTTTGAAAAGAACGAGTAATGATATACATAAAAGGAATAGAAAATAAAACTATAAAAGATAACTTTTGATGAACTGTATACATCATAATAATAATCATTATTATCCTTAAAACATCTCCAGAAACAAGTAAAATTCCATCATTAAATATTACAGTTATAGTTTCTATATCGGATACAGAATAAGAAACCAATTTTCCTATTGGAGTTTTGTTAAAAAAAGAATTCTTAAAATATAGTAATTTTTCAAATAAAAGAATTCTAATTTTTTCAATTACATTTTGAGCTAAAAGATTAGATAGATATAATAAAATAAAGTGAAATATACTTTCTAGAAAAAGAAGCATAATTATCAACATCAATATATTTTTTAAACCCAAGAAATCTTTATAAAGAATATGAATGTCTATAGCTTTTTGTATTAATTTAGGACGGTAAGCAGAAATAAAAGAAATTAATATAGAAGTAATAATTATTGATATTAATATAAGTTTATAATTAAAACTAATTAAAATCAATTGTTTTAAAGAGGATTTTCGTATATTCAACTTTTTTTTCATAAAAAAATATCTTCTGGATAAAGAACATGATTTAAGAATAATCCACATGCAGGAACTATTGATTTACAAAAATCAGAATTATTTAATTCTATGATTTTTGTAAATTCATTGATACTAATTTTATCTCTTCCTACATCAATAAGTGTACCTATAATGACTCTAACCATTGATCTTAAAAATCGATTGGCTTCAATAGTAAAACATAAAATATTATTATCATCCGAATTATATTCCGTCCAATAAGCATGATAAATATGACATATGTTATTTTCATTAGTTCTTTTCTTTTTACAAAAAGAACTAAAGTCCTTATTACCCAAAAGTTTTTGAGAAGCTGTATTCATTTTTTTAATATCTAGTGAATAAAAACAATACCAAGAAAAATCTTGATTGAATGGATTTTTTTCTTTTGTTAAATAATATTTATATGTTCTTTTGATAGCATCAAATCTTGCATGAATATTTTTTTTTACTGGGAAAATATTGAGGACTCTAATAGATTTGGGTAAAAAAATATTTAGTCTATACAAAAAATTATTTCCAATTTTTTTTTCGTAATCAAAATGGGCAAACATTTGTTTAGCATGAACTCCTTTATCCGTTCTTCCAGCACCTACAACATTTATAGATCTTTTCAATAATTTTGAAAGACAATATTCTAATTTTTCTTCTACTGTATTTACTTTTTTTTGAATTTGCCATCCAAAAAAATGTTTACCATTATAAGATAATTCAATAAAAAATCTCAATTATACATTATTTTTTCTATTTTAAAGTTTATTTAAACTTTCAATAATAATAGAACATCCTTTTTGTATTTCTTCTTTCGTAATAGTCAACGGAGGAGATATACGTACAAAATTATTGTGAAACAGAAAACGAAATAATATTAATCCTTTTTTTATACAGTTTTTTAAAACTTTATCCACTGTCTTTTTATTTTTTAATTCAAAAGACAACAAAAGACCTTTTCCATAAATATTTTTGATTTGATTATGAATCAAATATTTCTTAATCCACTTTTCTTTTAATGAAACTTGTTTCAATATATCAGAATTAATAAGCTGATTTAAAGTAGATAAAGAAGCAGAAGCAGAAACAGAATTTCCTCCAAAAGTAGTTAAATGTCCACCTAAAGGTGTTTTTATGAAAGATTTCATAATTTTTTTCGATGAGACAAATCCACTGATAGGCATTCCGCCTCCCATTCCTTTTCCCATTATCAAAATATCAGGAACAACGTCATAATGTTCAAATGCAAAAAGTTTTCCTGTTCTTCCAAATCCAGTTTGGATCTCATCAAGTATCATTAAAGATTTCTTTTTATCACACTGTTTTCTTAATTCTTTCAAAAAAGAATGATCTGGCAATATAACTCCAGAAGAACATTGAATTGTTTCTAAAATGACGCCAGCAGTTTTTTCTGTAATAGAATTAATTAATTCATCTACATGATTAAATGTAATAAATTTAACCAAAGGCAACATCGGTCTAAAAGGTCTTTTATAATCTTCATGTCCCATTACACTCATAGAACCATGTGTGCTTCCATGATAAGATTGTTTGCAGGATATAATTTCTTCTCTACCTGTATAACATTTAGCTAGTTTTAAAGCACCTTCAACAGCTTCCGTTCCTGAATTTACTAAATAAGTGGTAGTAAGCGGGTGTGGAATATTTTCTGATATTTTTTTACAAAGTTTTACACAAGGACTTTGTATGAATTCTCCATATACCATAGTATGCAAATATTTATCAACTTGTTTTTTTATGGCTTTTTTTATTTCTTTATTTCCATGTCCTAATACATTAACGGAAATACCTGCTACAAAATCCAGATATTTTTTACCATTTTTTCCATAAATATAACTGCCTTCAGCATGATCTACCATAATATTCATAGGACATGGATTAACTTGAGTTTGATATTGAAAAAAATCTTTTTCTAATTCTTTTTCTTTCATAAGACAAGAATTTAATTCTATTTATTTTTTATCATAGTTTTAATTTCTTCTTTTTCTAATAAACTTTCTTTTTTATACTTGTCTATTTCTTTTATAAAGAGTTTTTTATTTTGTTCCGGTTTATCTTTTTTTTTCCAAGAAAATTTAGGGAGATAAAGTAACTCTTTAGGATTAGGAGTTTTTTTATGTATAGGAATTAGTTCTGAATGTGTTTCTTTTTCACAAAGAATTTTTCTAATTTTTTTATTACTATCTAAAAACACCGATAGAACACGACAAGATAATCTATGAATTATTTTTTTTCCTTGATAATAAAGAAATATAATACTATTAATATTTCCTTTAATTACTACTTTTTTCAATAAATTTCCTTTATTAAAAAATCCGGTTATGATATTTCCTTCTATTTGATTAAACTCTTTTGAGTTTATTTTTTCTGTGTATAAAGCGTTTTTAATAATAATATAATCTAAATAATTTTCATTTTTAGAATAAATATATATTACTTTTCCAGTAATTTGTTTATTTTGAAACCAAAATATAGGAGTTCCACTAAATTGAATATAATTATTTAAAGATTCATAATTAAAAAGATCACATTTACCTTGAATAGATTCATTCAAAAAAAAACTTTTAACAGAAAAAGCTTGAATTGAATATTCATAATTTTTTTTTATGCTTATTTTTAAAATTTTTGAAAAAACAAAAATAAAATCATTTTTTGATATTTTTATGATTTTTGGATTTTTTTCTAACACTAGAATACCAGAATAAAAATCAAATTTTCCATGTCCACTTATCAAAAAAAATTTTTTTTTCAAATCTTCTAATAAAATATTTTTGATGAATCCACATTTTTTTTTCTGATCAAATATTAAATTTTCTCCTCTAAAAATCTGATCATTATAATGAATACTTATATAATTTTCAAAAAAAAACATTTTCTCTTGAAAAAAGAAAAATGCTTTTTTAGCATAAATAAAATTATTTAAATTTTTATTTTGTATTATAATGACAGTATTTCGAAAATTAACTTTCTTTTTTTCAAATAAATATTCCAACGTATTAGCATATACAGTATAATTTTTACTGATTAACTTGATTTCATGTTTTAACTCTACTTTTTTTTTAGTAATGTAAAAAAGACCTTCTTTACTAGATATGATATAATCCCCATAATAGATAACACTTTTTTTTTTATAAAAAATTTGATTCAGTATAAAATTATATTCCAATATACTAGTTTTTAATTTGATTTTATCAAAAAAAAGGGTCACATTACCAATAGCTTGAAATAACTGTTTATAAAAATTATAATTAATGATATCCGCTGTTAATTTCATTTTTTCTTTGTATAGAAATACTTTACCTGATAATTGAAAATTATAAAAATTTCCTTCTATATTATGAGATGTTATTTTATTTTTTCCAGATAACAACCTCACATTTCCGTATCCATGATATTGATTATTTTTTTTATTGTATATAATTTTATCACAAAAAAGATGATAATTTCCATATTTTAAATGAACATCTCCTGTTAAAATAAAATCTTGATTATGTTTATTATTTTGTATTAAATCTGCATGAACTATTTGTATATTTTTTATGAGTTCATTAGAAGATGTTTTATTTAATGATAAATAAAAAAAAAAAATAAAAATTAAAAATTTATGTTTCACAAATTAATTAATTTGATTTTTATACGCTATTAGAGATATCTCAATATTAGCATTTTTAGGAAGACCAGAAACTTGTATAAAGTCTCTAGTTGGATAATTTTCTTTACAAAAAAATCTAGAATACACATTATTTATTTTAGCAAAAAAATTCATATTTATCACGAAAATAGAAGTTTTTATAACGTCTTGAAATCCTATTCCATTTTCTGAAAGAATAATATTTATGTTTTCCATTACTTTTTTTGTTTCTATTTCTATATTATCAGAAACTAATTTATTTGTATTTTTATCCATAGCTATCTGACCTGAAACAAACAGAAGATTTCCAACAAGAACACATGTATTATATGGACCATAAGATGGAACTTTTTCTATTGAAAATTTTTTCATGTATTGATTAATTTTGTACACTATATTGTATAATATTTTTAAGATTAGGATCTTTCATTCCTATAAAAAAAGACCAAGAAGAATTTTCTACGGAAATGGGGGTCCAATTAAAACTCATTTCAAAACTTCTTAAATCCCTATAAAAAATAATATTTGCAAATATTATTTTATTTTTTAACAAATTGTAATTTGTATTAAAATCGATTTTCCAATATTTTGTGATATTTACAGATCCATTAAAATTTAAAAAAACTTGAAATAAGTTTTTTTTACTAAAGTAATTTTTGTAATTGGAATGAAAATCAATTTTTAAATTCAATGGAATTGGATATCTCGCATAATTTTTTTGATCGAAAAAAAAGTAATCATAACGATTTTTTCCTTTTTTCTGAAATTTGTTTTTTATAGTAAAAAAATTGATGTTGTAATTAGAAAAAAAAGAAATATCAAAATACATCATTTTTTTTTCTTCTTTATCAAGTTTTATTCCTATTTTATAATTTGTTTCCAAATTATTTGGTAAATCAATATTACCTATGACATTAAAATTATTCCATTTTATAAAATTATGATCAATAATAAATGAATTATTAATATCGATTCGATTCCATGTGTTTTTTGTTATCCAATCGTTATTTAAAACCAAATTTATTTTTTTTTCATAATGATTTTTTACGTTATAAAAAAAAGGAGAAAAATATTTCATATGAAAAAATAAAATCGGTTGTATTTGATGTTTTAATAAAAAATTATTTTTTAGTTTCCAAACTTTATAAAATGGAATAGATGTAATATTTGTAGAAAAATATAAGTTTTGAAAACTTGAAATATGAAAATAAGGAAAACTCCATATATGAAAATCTTCATAAAGAATTTTGGATGATCCTCTCAAATATGAAAACAAAGGAAAATAACCAATCATGCTTATATTATGCTTAAAACTACTATGAAAATACGTTTCTCGATAACAATTAAAATAATCTATATAATTTTTTAAATGCAATTTATTTTCAATATCTATCTGATTGAAAAAAAAGTTTTTTTCATCGTGAAAAAGTATATTTTTTGTATGTAAGAATAATTCTGGAACAATAAATCTTGTTTCCTTTTTTATATGATTTTTAGTCATGTAAAAATCTATGAACCATAAATAGTTAGATAATTTTTTTCTTATGTTTATATAAGAGTAGTTTATATTTTGATTATGTGAAAAAACATGATCATAATCATAATTAATATTTGCATTAAAACTTATTTTAGAACTTGATTTGTAATTTGAATTGTGTTTCCATTGAAATAGATAATTTTTTTGTTGATTTGATAAATTTTGATAATCAAAATCTATCAATCCATTATAATTATGTTTGAGTTTATCTTTATATTCTATTCTTGTTTTAATTTTCCATGTTTCAGTATTATGTACAGAAGTATATATTCTAAAGTTTAAAAAATCAGAAACAGGAAAAAATAAACCTATATCCTCCATATGAATTCTTTTTTTATAAATTTGAAATTTTGGATATGAAAAAGATATTTTATTCGATTTTATAGGCATATAAAAAAAAGGTAAAAAAATAGGCATTGGAACTTTATACCAGTAGAAAAAAACTGGACCGGAAAAAATATATTTTTTAGAATAAGAATATTTAAGGTAATTTGTTTTCAAATAAAAATCAGGAAAATTATCTTTTTTACTTAAAAAAAAAGGATCAGATATATATGTAATTTCTTTCATTATAAAATCCTCTTTTTTCTTATAAATTTTATTAGCTACTATAATATGATCTTTTTCTTTTATGCAAAAATCTTTAGCATCTCCAATTTGATTATTTAAATTTAAATGAAGTTGATTGACAAGGTATTGTTGATTTCTTTTTTGCAGTAAAACAGAATTTTTTTTAGATTGAGCATATAAATCTCCATTTTTCCAATCAAATTCTATATGGTCCGCTTCAATTTTTGTATTATCATATTCTATATAAGCCTTTCCTGTTAAATAGGATTTTCCTTTTTCTATATCATGTTCTTGTATATCTGATTTATATTTTAAAACATCTTTAAACTTGAAAAAAGATAAATTATTTTTTTTTTCTTGAAAATAAAATGTTACATCATTATTTTCTTTTATTTCGTTTCCATAAGAAACAGAAAAAAAACTCAATATGATGTAAAGGATATAAAATTGAAATCGAATTTGGTACAAAGTAGTATTTTGTTCATTATTTATTATGTAAAATTTTTTTTACATATAATTTATCCACACATGATCCTAATATTTCTAACATAGTTAAATTGAATGTGGGATGATTTTGGTTTGGAGCTATTTCGCACATAGGCTCTAAAGCAAATCTTCTTAAATGTAATAATGGATGTGGAATTATTAAAATATGACTGCATATCATAATATAATCATAAAATAAAATATCTATATCTATCTCTCTATTTTGATACTTTTTTTGAGAAAAATTTCTTCTTCTTCCTGTAAGGAATTCTATATTTAGAATCTTTCTTAAAAGATCAATAGGAGAAAAATTAGTTTTTATATGTAAAGCTCTATTATAAAAAACAGAAGATCCTATCATATTCCATGCTTCGCTTTCAAAATATGATGAAATATTAATGATTTTTCCAATTTTTTTAGATATTAAAATTAGAGATTCATCCAAATATTTTTTTTTATTTTCTTCATTACTTCCTTGTAATAAAAATACATTATGTTTTTTCAATTGAAAAAAAAATTCTTATGTTAGTATTAAATATACTAAAATATACTAAAAAACTGTAATTTTATTCAAATTATTCATAATAAATACATATAAAAATATTATATGGGATTAGTAGTAGATTTTATGAAAAATATTTTTACTCAAGAAATAGCTATAGATTTAGGAACAGCCAATACTCTTATTATGCATAATAATAAAGTTATTGTTGATTTACCATCAATAATTGCTATAGATGTAAGAACAAAAAAAGTGTTAGCTGTAGGAGAAGAAGCTAAACAAATGCAAGGAAAAACACATGAAAATATAAAGATATACAAACCATTAAAAGATGGAGTTATTGCGGATTATCAAGTAGCAGAACTTATGATAAAAGAATTTATTAAAAAAGTTCCAGGTGTTAACAATAAATTTTTTACTCCATCATTAACAATGGTTATTTGCATTCCATCTGGAATAACAGAAGTAGAAAAAAGAGCAGTTAAAGATTCAGCTCAACATCTTAATGCTAAAGAAGTATATCTTATTGAAGAACCTATGGCTGCAGCAATTGGTTCAGGTATTTCTGTAACTAAAGCGGAAGGAAATATGATAATTGATATAGGAGGTGGAACAACAGAATGTGGAGTAATAGCTTTAGGAGGAATAGTTTGTCAAAAATCTATAAAAATAGCTGGAGATGTTTTTACAAATGATATAGCATATTTTCTTCGTTCTAAATATAATCTGTATATTGGGGAGAGAACTGCAGAAAAAATAAAAATAGATATAGGAGCAGCAATGGAATCCATAGAAACTCCTCCTGAGGATATTCATATACAAGGAAGAGATCTTCCTACGGGAAAACCTAAAGAAATGAATCTTTCTTACAAAGAAACAATTCCTGCTTTAGATAAATCTATTTTACGAATAGAAGACGCTGTAATGGAGACTCTTTCTAGAACTCCACCTGAACTTGCATCAGATATTTATAAAACAGGAATATATATGGCAGGGGGGGGGTCTCTTTTAAGAGGATTGGATAAAAGAATTTCAAAAAAAACGGGACTTTCTGTTTCTTTAGTAGAAGACCCTTTGAGAGCTGTAGTTAAAGGAACAGGAGTTGCATTAAAAAATATTGATAAATTTACATTTTTAATGAGATAGAGTTAGTTGATAGATTTAGATTAATTTTATGCGTGAATTTTTTAATTTTTTTTTGAAATGGCGTTTTTTTATTTTCTTTTTTTTACTAGAATCTTCTGCTATTTTTCTTTCTTTTTCAAATTCAAGATTTCATCAAAAAATTCATACTGGTTCTTCTAACCTAATAATTGGAAAAATTTATGAAACTATTTATAAACTTCGTAGTTATTTTTTATTAGAAATAGAAAATAAAAAGCTTTTAAATGAAAATAAAAGATTACATGAGAACCAAATTTTTTCTAAATTAAGAAAAATCCCTAAAGATTTTAAAAAAGAAGATATTAATTATTTGCAACAATACACATTTACTCCAGTACAAATAATAAATAATAGTATTCATGAACAAGAAAATTATATAACAATCAATAAAGGAAGTGTAGATGGAATAAAGTCAGATATGGGAATTATATTATCTAATGGAATTGCAGGAATTATTATCAAAACTTCTCCACACTTTAGTGTGGCAATCTCTCTTTTAAATCCCAAAATTAAAGTTAATGCCAGATTAAAAAAAAATAAATATTTTGGAACTCTTAGTTGGGATGGAATAGATCATAAATATGTAATTTTATATGATATACCTAGATATTCTATTATAAGTAAAGGAGACATTATAGAAACAGATGGAAAATCGGCGACCTTTCCTGAAGGAATTCCAATTGGACATGTTCATTCTTATAAATTTGATGAAGAACATGCAAATTATATTATAAAAGTAAAACTCATGGCTAATTTTTCTACTATAGAAAATGCTTATGTTGTGAAAAATTTATTTAAAAAAGAATGGAATGATGTTCAAAAAGTTGAAAAAAAATAATGGATTTAATCAAAAGTTTTATTATTTCTGTATTTTACATTTTTTTTCTTTGTTTAATTCAAATATCAATATTAAACCCTTTACTATTATTTTTAGGATGTTATTCTTATGTATATATTCTTTTTGTATTAGTATATCCATATAATAGAAATAAATTTATATTTTTATTTCTATCTTTTTTGATAGGATGGATGATAGATTGTTGTATGAATTCTGGAGGTATTCATGCTTTTTCTTCTACTTTATCTTCTTTTTTGAGACTTAAATTTCTACAGTTTTTTGACGGAAAAAATTTTATAAACAGACATGATTTTTCTATTTATGAAATACCTTTTATTAGGAAAATACTTTATACATTTTCATTAGTTTTTATACATCATTTTTCTTTATTTACATTAGAAGTAATTAATAGTGGAATTTTTAATCGTGTTGTTTTATTTAGGACAATATTTAGCAGTATTTTTACAACAGTTTTATGTATAATATATTTTTTTTTCAAAAAAGTTAAACATTGAAAAGATTATATAAATTTTACATTTTATTAGGTTCTGTGGCTGTTATTCTTATAATCAGGCTATTCTACATACAAATATATACAGAAAAGTATATTTTAAACGCTTTTAATACTTCTATTAAACAAGAAATTATTATTCCTGAAAGAGGATCAATTTTTGATAGAAATGATAATTTACTGGTTTTTAATAAATCTATTTACGAGTTAATTGTTATTCCTATCCTTGTAGATGAACATTTTAATATTATTGAATTTTGTAATCTCGTAGGAATTGATACAAGTACTTTTTATAAGAATTTAGAAAAAGCAAAAGCTTTTTCTAAATATTTACCATCTGTTTTTTTACCCTTTATTTCAAAAGAAAAATTTGCTACTATACAAGAAAAACTTTATAAGTTTAAAGGATTTGATTGGACCAAACGTAGTCTCAGAGATTATAAAGTAGAAAGTTCAGCTAATGTTTTAGGATATATAGGAGAAGTGACTCAAAAAGATATTAAAAAGGAATCTAACTATTATCAAATGGGTGATTTTATTGGTTGGGCTGGAGTCGAGAAATCTTATGAGAAAATTTTGAGGGGAAAAAAAGGAGTAAAATATTGGTTAAGAGATAGAAAAGGATGTATTATAGGAAGTTATAATAATAGTAAAAATAACGTTAAAGCTGTAAGTGGAGATGATATTTCTTTAACTATAGATTGGAATTTACAAAATTACGTAGAACACCTTATGTATCAAAAAAAAGGGGGAATAGTTGCTATAAATCCTAAAAATGGAGAGATTTTATCATTAGTATCTAGTCCTATTAATAATCCCAATTTATTTGTAGGGATAAATCGTTCCAAAGAATTTCAAAAGCTAATGAAAAATACAATAGATAATCCTTTATTTGATAGAACTACACAAGCTCGTTATCCACCAGCATCTCCATTTAAATTACTGACTGAATTAGCAGGTCTACAAATGGGAGTGGTAGGTACTCATACCACTTTTATATGTTATAAAGGATTTAAATATGGAAGAAAAAGAATTCATTGTCATTCTGGAGTTCATGGATATCCTATAGGAGTAGAAACGGCTGTCGCTGTATCTTGTAATAATTATTTTGCACAAGTTTATAAACGTGTTATAGAAAAATATCCTAAAGATTTGACAAAAGGACTCAATGAATGGTGTGATATTGTAAAAAGTTTTGGTTTTGGTAATTACTTATATAACGATTTATCTACAGGAGAAAAGGGTATTATTCCTTCTGGAGATTATTACAATAAAAAATATGGAACAACAAAGTGGAATGCCATTACAATCATTTCCAATAGTATTGGTCAAGGAGAAATCAATGTAACTCCTATACAATTAGCAAATATGGTTTGTGCTATAGCAAATAGAGGTTTTTTTTACACTCCACATATAGTAAAACGAATTAATCACAAACCTATATCGAATCCTAATTATACTATTGCTAAATATACTAAGGTTAAAAGAAAATATTTTGATTTAATTATTAATGGAATGGAAAAAGTTTTTATTATTGGAACTGGAAGAGGTTTTAAATCTTCTGATATTAGAATGGCAGGTAAAACAGGAACGGCTCAAAATTTTATTAAAGTGAATCATAAAACAGTTTCTTTACCTGATCATTCAATTTTTATATTATTTGCTCCAATAGATGATCCTAAAATTGCTATTTCTGTTATAATAGAAAATGGAGGATTTGGATCTCGTTGGGCTGGACCTATTGCTAGTCTTATTGCAGAAAAATATATCAAGAATAATGTTAATAGAGAAAATCTTGAGAAAAAAATAATGACTTCAGGCCTGAAAAAAATATATAATTCGATCGCAAAAATGAAAAAATTAGATAATTTTTATACAAAAATTGGGAAAAAGAAATAAAATATTATTTAGAAATATAGATTGGGTTGTCGTTATCACCTATATAATTATGATTTTTTTTGGATATATGAATTTATATTCCGTTTCTCCAGAAAAAGCAGAAAAACAATTGATATGGATGTTATTGAGTTTTTTTTTCATATTTATTGTTTTTTTATTCAAACCTGTTCATTATAAGCATATAACTCCATTTTTATTTTTACTTACACTGTTTCTTTTGATTGGAGTATTTTTTTTCGGAAGAAATGTAAATGGATCAAAATCTTGGTATGTTATTGGTTTTATTAGTTTTCAACCGTCTGAATTATCTAAAATATCAACATCTTTGATGATAGCTCATATTATGAGTCAGGAAAATATAGAGAATAATAATAAAGTATTATTACATATATCTATTATATTATTATTACCTACTTTTTTAATATTTTTACAACCAGATCCTGGTTCTTCTATAGTTTTTTCTTCTTTTCTCCTTACTTTATATAGAGAAGGTTTATCTATTTTTTTTATACTTTATTTTTTATTTTGTATTTTTTTATTTATCCTTTCTTTAAACTTATCATCTTGGATTATAATTTTATTTTTGTTCATTATTCTTATTTTTTTCTTTTTTTTTAAAAAAAACCTCTCAGTAAGGGAAATATTTTTTTATATATCATTATTTATTAGTTTTTCAGTTTTTTCTATTTTTGCTCCATTTTTTTTTCAAAAATTTTTTAAACAACATCATAAAGATAGAATCAATATTTTATTCAGAAATGAATTCGATAAAAAATATCGAGATAATGTAGGGTATAATTTGTTGTATTCTAAAACAGCTATTGGTTCTGGAAAATTTTTTGGAAAAGGGTATCAAAAAGGGACTATTACAAAAGGAAAATTTGTTCCTGAACAACATACTGATTACATTTTTTGTACTGTAGGAGAAGAATGGGGGTTTATAGGAAGTATAATTTTGATTATATTTTATTTATTATTTATTAGCCGTATTTATTTTTTGTCTGAAAGACAAAAAGATGTTTTTGGAAGAATTTTTGGATATTCTGTTGGAAATATTTTATTTATTCATCTGATTATTAACTTAGGAATGGTTATGGGTCTTTTTCCTACAATAGGAATTGTTTTGCCTTTTTTTAGTTATGGAGGATCATCTCTTTGGTCTTTTACTGTTTTATTGTTTATCTTTGTAAGAATGGATGCTTCAGATCAAACTAGTTTAATCTGAACAATAATTAGGGGCTGATTTTGGATTTGACAGCAAGATTAAGGATAAAAGAAAGCATATCGTGTCACGTAAGGTATTACACGAAAATTAAGCGTTACAAAATATTAAACGGCGAAAAAGAATACGCTTTTGCTGCTTAATGTATTAAAAAATACATATAGCCTTAGTCTGCATAAACGCAGAAGTGAAATATCTCTCAGAAGTTTTTCCTTATGATTTCTGATATAGAGGTACTCAAAGATATTAAGGATAAGAAAACAGATGATTCTTAAGTTTTCTGAAAAGATATTTTGAATCTTAAGTTTTTATTCGAGCTCCAAAACTTAAATAAAAACATAAAAAATTATTTTGGATAAGTATGTAGAAATCTTTTATTCTGCTTGTTTGGACGCGGGTTCGAATCCCGCCAGCTCCACATAATATATTATATAGTTTATAATTTTGATACGGAATCAAAAAAATTGAATTTTTTATATACAGTGTATTTTCTGGAATTTTATTGGGGTTAGGATGGCCTACTGATGGATGTCCTATATATTTATTTTTTGCATTCATTCCTTTATTATATATAGAGAATTATTTAAATCGTTCTTTATTTCATATTTTATTATTTTCTTTTATTACTTTTTTAACATGGAATTCCATTTCCACATGGTGGTTATCTTATGCAAAAAGAGTAAATGGAACTTTTGCTATAGAAGCTTTTTTAATTCCTGTATTATTTAACGCTTTTTTTATGTCAATTATTTTTTCTTTTTACTCATGGATTAAAAAAAATATAAGAGATAGAAAAATAGGATATGTATTTCTTATTTGTTTATGGATTTTGTTTGAAAAAATGCATTTAGAATGGGAATTATCTTGGCCATGGCTCAATTTAGGAAATGGGTTCGCTACTCATACAGAATGGATTCAATGGTATGAATACACGGGTATTTTAGGGGGGTCTATATGGATATGGATTGTCAATATTGGATTAACAGAATCTATTTTAAAATATAAAAATGATAAAGATATTTTATCATTGTATTATAAAATACTCTTTAATATAGGAATAATTTTTTTTATGATTTTCATTTCAAATCTTATATATATAAGATATAACAATAAAGAAAATCATCAATACAAACGTACTGCAAATATATTAATTCTGCAACCTAATATAAATCCATATAATCTAAAATATCATATTTCAACGAGTAAATTAATTTCAAAATTAAAGAGATTGATTGATCAAAAAATATATAAAAAACCCATGATCATTATAGCGCCTGAAACTATGTTTACAAGAAAAATACAAATAAAAAATATAAGTAAAAATAAAATTATTTCTATATTCAAAGACTACTTAAAAAAGAAATCTCCAAACACAGTATTTATAACAGGAGTGGAGTTAGTAAACTTATATCGTGATAAAAATGAAAGTGAAACTTCCGTTCCTATTTTTTCAAAAAAAACGGGGGATATACAATGGATAGATATTTTTAATTCAATCATTCAAGTAGGAACTGATGAAAAGATTGAATTTCATCATAAATCTAAACTAGTACCAGCAGTAGAAACTTTTCCTTATAAAAAAATTTTATCTCCTATATTAGGAAATGTATTACTTAATTTTGGAGGAACAGTGATGGAACTTGGGAGAGAAGATTATCCTTCTGTTTTTCATCATCCTTATTTAGGAATAAAAATAGCTCCTATTATTTGTTATGAATCTGTTTTTGGGGAATATGTTTCTAATTTTTTTAGAAAAAAAAATGTAGAATTAATGATCATTATTACTAATGATGGATGGTGGGGGGTATCACAAGGACATAAACAACATATGTATTATGCACGTATTAGAGCAATTGAAAATAGAAAATATATAGCTAGATCTGCAAATACAGGAATCTCTTGTTTTATTGACGAAAAAGGAGATATCAAGTCATATATTCCTTATGGAAAAGAAGGCGTTTTGTATGATAAAATATACCTCAATAAAAAGAAAACTTTTTATACTAAAAATGGAGATTTTCTTTCAAGAATCTGTTTATTAACAACAATTATCATTTTATTATACACATTTTATTCATGCCAAATTTTACATAAAAATCTAATAAATTCAAATTCTAATTTTTAGATATGCATCTCCTATATGATCAATAATATCATTAGCTATAAGAGATTCGTTACTTAATTTTTCTGAAGCAATATCTCCTGCTAATCCGTGTAAATAAACTCCCATTATACATGATTCTTTTGGAGAAAAACCTTGAGATAAAAGACTCACAATAATTCCAGTAAGAACATCTCCACTACCAGATGTTGCCATACCAGGGTTTCCTGTACTATTGAAATATAAATTTCCATTAGGTGTTGAAATAACAGAATGTGCCCCTTTTAATACAATAAAAATTTTATGTTTTGTTGACATTTTTTTTAAAAGATGTAATTTTTCATAATCATTTTTCCATGGTCTGCATAATCTCTTAAATTCTTTTGGATGTGGAGTAAGAATAGTTTTCTCTTTTGGAAGAAGATCTAATAATTTTAATTTATATGATAATATATTAATACCATCTGCATCAATTACCATAGGTAATTGATTATTTTTTAATAAAAAAGATTCTAAAGCATATCTAGTTTTAGGATGAATACCCATTCCCATACCAATTCCTACTGCATTTATATTTTTATTAGAGATGGAAATATTACTAATCCAATGTTTTTCCTTATCTATATCTACAATAGATTCTGGAATAGAATTTTGTATAATATTATATCCACAAGAAGGAACATATACACTCAATTTCCCTATTCCAGTACGAAAACTAGCAATTGCAGAAAGCACAATAGACCCTATCATTCCAAAACTTCCGCCTATAATTATTCCATATCCATAATTTCCTTTATGTGAAAATTTTTTTCTTGTTTTCTTTTTATATATAGTATGAATAAATTCATTATCTATATAAAAATTTTCAGTTTTCATTTTTTCAATGAAATCATTTTTCCACCCAATATTGATCAGATGCCAATTTCCAACATAATCTTCATAATTTGGTAATAAAAAAGGTAGTTTTGGAACTTGAAAAGTTAAAGTATGAGTAGCTTTGATAATTTCTTCGAAATTATCATGATTTTTTTCCATAAAAAGTCCGGATGGAATATCTATGGATATAATTTCTTGAAATTTTATATCATTGATATAACGAAAAAAAGATCTCCAATATTGATGTATTATCCGATTAAGTCCTATACCAAAAATAGCATCAATGAGATAACTTCTCTGATCAAAAGAAGGGAATTTTTCTCCTTCATTAATCGTTTTAAGATTTATTTTATGCTGTAATATTTTATTTTTATTAATTAAAAATCCATTTGAAAAATGATTGGTTATATTAACAACATATACAGAAACTGTTGCTCCATATAAATGGAGCATATAAGACAAAGATAATCCGTCACCTCCATTATTTCCATTTCCTACTAATATTATAAACGGAATTTTTCTAATTTTAAAACATTTATTATGAATAATCCAATCGAAACAACCTTTAGCTGCTCTTTCCATTAGTTTAGTATAAGAGATTGATTCTGAATCAATGCAATGTTGATCTGCTTTTCTTATTTGATTTGAAGAAAGTATTTTCATTCTTTATAATGAATTTATTATTTTTATTATTTTTAACATTATCAATAGTTTTCTATTTTTATATCAGATTCTGACTAGTATCAGCAAATATAAAACGATTAATCTAGATGGCAGAGTATAATTTAACGCTTCCATCCATGGGTGAAAGTATAGCCGAAGCTACTATCACTCGTTGGTTGAAAAAAGAGGGAGATTCTATAAAAAAAGAAGATATTTTAGTAGAAATAGCTACGGATAAAGTAGATTCTGAAATATCTTCTCCTGTAAATGGTATATTAAAAAAGAAATTATTTTCTCCTAATGAAGTTGCTAAAGTAGGAAGTTTCATTGCTATTTTAGAAACAGAAGAAGAATTTACCTCAGAAAATATACCATCATCAATAGTAGAAAAAAATAAAAACCGTTTTTATTCTCCTCTTGTACGTTCTATTGCTAAAAAAGAAGGAATTAATTTATATGAATTGGATACAATAGAAGGAACTGGAGGAAAAGGACGTGTTACTAAAAAAGATATATTGAAATATATCCGTATTAAAAAAAATACAATTGTTATTCCTAAATATGATAATCTTATAAGTAGCAGTATAAATACTAATAAAAACGAAGAAATTATTGAAATGGATAGGATTCGTAAAATTACTGCAGAACATATGATGAATAGCAAAAATATTTCCGCTCATGTTACTTCTTTTATCGAAGCAGATGTAACAAATATAGTAAAATGGAGAGAAAAAATAAAGGATTCTTTTTATAAAAAAACAGGTGAAAAGCTAACTTTAATGTCCATTTTTGTAGAGTGTGTTGTTAAAGCTATCAAAGATCTTCCCATGATAAATATATCCGTTATTGGAACCAGTATAATAAAAAAAAAAAACATCCATATAGGATTAGCTACTGCTTTACCAGATGGTAATCTGGTTGTACCTGTAATCAAAAATGCAGATTCTTATAATTTGATGGGACTAATAAAAATTATTAATGACTTAATAAAAAGAGCCAAATCTAATCAATTAAAACCTGAAGAAACTCAAGGAGGGACTTATACTATTAGCAATATAGGTAGCTTTGGGAATCTTTTTGGTACACCAATTATACACCAACCACAAGTTGGTATTATGGCCATAGGTCTAATTCAGAAAAAATTATCTGTGATAGAAACTCCTAAAGGAGATTTAATAGGAATAAGGTATAAAACTTATTTATCTCATTCTTATGACCACCGCGTAATAGATGGCGTTCTAGGTGGATGTTTTGTTAAAAAAGTAGCTTTATATTTAGAAAAATTTAATTGTTATATAAAAATATAATATAATATTATGAAAATTAGTTTTGATGTACTCATTGAAATACCCAAAGGAAGCAGAAATAAATATGAATTTGACAAAAAAAAGAATCTAATTCGATTAGATCGAGTATTGTATTCTCCTATGACTTATCCAACAGATTATGGTTTTATTCCAAAAACTCTTTCTATGGATGGAGATCCATTAGATGTATTAGTTTTTTTAACAGAACCGACAATACCAGGTTGTTTGATAACAGTAAAGCCCATAGGAATTTTTTTTATGACAGACGAAAAAGGAGAAGACGAAAAAATTATTTGCGTTCCCATTGCGGATCCGAATTATAATACTATCAATAGTATTGATGAAATTCCTTTACATACTAAAAAAGAAATAGAACATTTTTTTACGGTATATAAAGATTTAGAAAACAAAAGAGTAAAAATAGGAAATTGGAAGGATCAAAAAGAAGCTATTTCTGTATATCAACAATCTTGTTTACGATATAAAAATCATTTAATAAGGTAAATGTAATTCTTTTAATTTTTCTTTTTCTAAAAAAGATGGAGCATCTATCATTAAATCTTTTCCATAATTGCTTTTTGGAAAAGCAATGAAATCTTTTATATTCGTATGTCTTTCTAAAAGATTAATTAATCTATCCAATCCAAAAGCTATCCCTCCATGAGGAGGAATTCCATATTCGAAAGCTTTTATAAAAAAACCAAATCTAGATTTTATTTCTTTTTTAGATAATCCTAAATGTTTAAATATTAAATTTTGTATATTTTTATTATGAATACGGATAGATCCGCTTCCAATTTCTATTCCATTTATAATCAAATCATAAGATTTAGAACGAATACCTTTTGGATTGTTTTCTAATAAATGAATATCTTCTTCTTTTGGACTAGTGAATGGATGATGTACGGATTTATATTTTTTAGATTTTTCTTCCCATTCTAATAATGGTATATCTATAATCCACAAAGGATTAAAAATTTCATATTTTTTTAAATTAAAAAAATTCGCTATTTTTAGTCGTATTTTTCCAAGTTCTTCTCTAGTTTTTATTTTTTCTCCATAAGAAAAAAATAATAAATCACCAGGTAACGCTTTAAAATATTCTATAAAAATTTTCAAAATTTTCTTACTAAGAAAATTTTGATTGGAAGAAATTAAAGTTTTATCATGTAAATATTTTATCCAAAAAAAATTTTTATTTTCTATTTTTTTCAAAAAAAAATCTATTTTTTCATGAATATTTTCATATTCATTAACTTTAATACCTACTACCAATTCTTCTTTTTTCAACCAATTAATATCTATTTTTTTAATTAAATCATTTAATTCCACAAAAGACATTCCAAAACGAGTATCAGGAGAATCTGTTCCATACATTTTGATAGCATCAGAGTAAGAAATACAAGGAAAAGAGTCTAATTCTATATTCTTAATTTTTCTAAAAATATGTTTGATAAAGTGTTCAAAAAATGCTAATACATCATGAACTTCCACAAAAGACATTTCACAATCTATTTGTGTAAATTCTATTTGTCTATCAGAACGGGAATCTTCATCCCTAAAACATTTAACAATTTGAAAATATTTATCTATTCCTCCTATCATTAACAATTGTTTAAATAATTGTGGAGATTGAGCTAATGCATAGAATTTATCAACGTGTGTTCTAGAAGGAACAATAAAACTTCTAGCTCCTTCTGGAGTATAATTGATCAATATAGGAGTTTCTACTTCTAAAAATCCATTTTTAGAAAGAAAATTACGTGTTTCTAAAGTTAAATTATGACGAATAATCAAATTATTTTTAATAGGGTTTCTTCTAATATCAAGATATCTATAAATCATTCTAATTTCTTCATTTCCATCTGTTTTATTATCTATGGTAAAAGGAGGAGATAAAGATGGATTTAATAAATTTATATGACAAACTGAAATTTCTATTTCCCCCGTAGGAATATTGAGATTTTTAGATGATCTTTCTATTACTTTTCCTTTTACTTGAATTAAACATTCTCTTCCTAAAAAAAATGCTTTTTTTACTAATTCTTTGTAAAGAATTAATTGTGTAATACCAAAATAATCTCTAATATCCAAAAAAAACAAAGATCCAAAATTTCTTATTTTTTGAATCCATCCAGACAATATCACTTCTCTTCCAATATCTTTTCGAGTTAATTCTCCACAATTATGTGTTCTATACATACATTAACTTTTTTTAAGTTCAGATAATTCTTCATAAGCTTCTACAATATCTCCAGATCTAAGATTTTGATAATTTTTAATTCCTAATCCACATTCATATCCTTTTAAAACTTCTTTCACGTCTTCTTTAAACCGTTTCAGGGAAGTAAATTCTCCATTATGAATGACAATTCCTTCTCTAATTAACCTTACCTTTGACTGACGTAATAACTTTCCTTCTACAACCATACATCCAGCTATAGTTCCCATTTTTGGGATTTTAAATATTTCTCTAATTTCAGCATTTCCTAATATTTTTTCTCTAATTTCGGGAGATAACATTCCATCCATGGCTTCTTGAATATCATTAGTTACATCATATATAATGGAATATGTACGTATTTCTATATTTTCTTTTTTCGCTATATTTTTAGCTCCTAAATTAGGACGAACGTTAAATCCTATGATAATAGCATCTGAAGCACTTGCTAATAAAACATCAGATTCCGTAATCTGACCAACTCCTTTATAAATAATATTGATCATAATAGTATCTGTGGATAATTTTTGAAGAGCATCAGCAATAGCTTCAACTGATCCATCTACATCTCCTTTAATAATAATTTTCAATTCTTTAAAATCACCTAATGCTATACGTCTTCCTATTTCATCTAATGTAAGATGTTTTTGAGCTCGTATATTTTGTTCTCTTTGTAATTGTTCTCTTCTAGAGGCTAATTGTTTTGCTTCTTTTTCATCTTTAAATACTTTAAACTTATCTCCTGCAGTAGGAGCTCCATTTAAACCTAATATAGTAATAGGTTTAGATGGACCTGATGAAGAAATAGATTTTCCTCGTTCATCTAAAATGCTCTTTACCTTTCCATGATGACTTCCTGCTAAAACATAATCTCCTATTTTTAATGTTCCTCCTTGTATAAGTAAAGTTGCAATATATCCTCTTCCTTTATCTAAAGAAGCTTCAATAACTGTTCCTATAGCAGGTTTATTTGGATTGGCTTTTAAATTTAATGATTTGGAAACTAAAATAACTTTCTCTAATAGTTTTTCTATTCCCGATCCTAATTTTGCTGATATTTCTTGAGTAGGATATTTTCCACCCCATTCTTTTACTAATAAATTTAAATTAGCTAATTGTTCTCTAATTTTATCTGAATTCGCATTAGATTTATCCATTTTATTGAAAACAAAAAGAATAGGTACGTTAGCTGCTTGAGCATGACTAATTGCTTCTTTAGTTTGTGTCATTACCTGATCGTCAGCCGCTATTACTATAATAGCAATATCTGTTATTTGTGCTCCTCTTGCTCGCATAGCAGTAAATGCCTCATGACCTGGAGTGTCTAAAAAAGTAATACTCTGATTATTAGAACATTCTACACTATAGGCAGCTATATGTTGAGTAATCCCACCTGCTTCACCTGCAATAACATTAGTATTTCTAATATAATCTAACAAAGATGTTTTTCCATGATCAACATGTCCCATCACAGTAATAATAGGAGGTCTAGTTTCTAAATGTTCTTCTAAATCTTTTTCATCTTGAATAGCCTCTTCTATATCAAGTCCAACAAATTTTACATTAAATCCAAATTCATCTGCAACTAAAGTTAATACTTCTGCATCTAATCTTTGATTCATAGTCACCATAATCCCTAGAGACATACAAGACATAATAACGTCAGTTGCATTAACTTTCATCATAGATGCTAATTCATTGACTGTAGTAAATTCAGCTAGTTTAAGAATTTTTTCTTCTTTTTTATTTTCTATTTCATTTTCAATAAGTTTTTTTTCTTTCTTAGACTGACGTTTTTCTTTTCTAATTTTTGAAGCTTTAGACTTCATACCTTTGGATGATAACTTTTCTAAAGTTTCTTTAATTTGTTTTTTTATTTGTTCATCAGTAATTACTGATTTTTGTGTCTCTTTTTTGTTCTTTGATTTATTTGACTTATCTATTTTGTTAACATTAGAATGTTGTTTTTTAAAATAATTAAAAGAAGATTTTTTTTCTTTGTTTTGTTTTTTTTCTACAGTAGAAACATTTTTTATTTCTTCAATGAAAATTTCTTTTTTAATTCTTTTTCGTTTTTTCTTAATTTCTGATTTTGTTCTTTTTTTCTCGAATTGAGATAGATCAATCCTGTCTCCTGTTAACATAACTCCATCTAATTTTTGATAGATAGTATCAATATGTTCAGGTTTATTATTATTTTTTAACTTATTCTCTATTTTTTTTTCTTGATGTAAATTATTTTTTTTTTCTTCTTTAATTCCATATTTGTTTTCTAATATATCTATTTTTCCTATTTTTTTCAATTCAACTAATTTATCTGATGTTTTACGTATAATTTGATTATTCCGAATATTTTTTGATTTTAATAATTCTTCTTTTATTTTTTCTTTTTCCATCTTTTTTTGCAAAAAAATTTTTTCTGATGCATCATGTATTTCCTTGTAAGTTTGAAATTCTCTAACAAGAGACCTGTATACTTGTTCTTCTATTTTTGCATTAGGATTATTTTCTATTTTAATGCCTTTTTTTTGTAAAAAACTAATTACTCTTTGTAAGGAAATATTAAATTTCGTTAATACTGTTTTTAATCTGATTTTATCAGTCATAAATATAAAATATATTAAGAACAAAAATAAAAATATTAGAAAGAAAAAAACTATGTGTTTATATTTAATTCTTCTTCAAACTCTTTTCTTAATATGGTAAATACTTTATTTATAGTTTTTTCTTCAAGATTGGTACGTATTTTCAAATTGTTTTTACTGTAGTTTAAAACAGATTTTGCAGTATTTAAACCTATTTTATGTAATTTTTCTATAACTTCTGATTCTATCTCATCAGAAAATTCCGTCAATTCTACATCATCCTCATAAGGAGAATCTCTAAATATATGAATTTTATATCCTGTTAACTGACTAGCTAATTTTATATTTTGCCCCCCCTTTCCAATTGCCTTTGATATCTCCTCAATTTTTACATATACATTTACATACTTATTTTCTTCATTTATTTCCATCATGGAAACTTTAGCAGGACTTAAAGATCGTGTTATATATAATTCTATATTAGAAGTATAATTGATAACATCTATATTTTCATTTTTTAATTCTCTAACAATAGGATGAATTCGAGAACCTTTCATTCCTACACAGGCTCCCACTGGGTCTATACGATCATCATAAGATTCTACAGCTACTTTCGCTTTTTCTCCTGGAATACGTGCTACTTTTTTAACTGTAATTAAACCATCAGAAACCTCTGGAATTTCTAATTTAAAAAGTTCTTCTAAAAAAGATTCGTCTTTTCTAGTGAGAATAGCAAAAGGTTTATTATCTTTCCAATCTACTCGTTTCACTAAAACTCTAACTGGATCTCCTTTTCTAAAAAAGTCATTTGGAATTTGTTCTTGTTTAGGTAAAACCATTTCGTTTTGTTCATCATCTCTCATAATTATTTGTTTAGGTAAAATATGATAGACTTCTACATTAATGATTTCTCCTATTTTATTTTTAAATTTTTTGTAAATATTGGTATTATCATATTCGTTAATTTTAGACAATAAATTTTGTCTTAAAGATAAAATAGCTCTTCGTCCTAGAGATTGTAATTCTACTTTTTCGGTCACTTCTTCACCAATTTCAAAATCAGGTTCTATTTTTCTAGCTATAGATATTTCTATTTCTTTATTTATATCTTTTATTTTTCCATCTTTTACTACAATGCGGTTTCTCCATATCTCTAGATCACCTTGATCTGGATTTACAATGATATCGTAATTTTTTGATGATTCATATTTTTTTCTTAAAACACACCGTATAGATTCCTCTAAAATAGCCATAAGGCTAACCCTATCTATATTTTTTTCATATTTAAAATTTGAAAAAGAATCTATTAAAGCTTCATTATCCAT